>JACQWU010000101.1 GCA_016209155.1 Candidatus Desantisiibacteriota bacterium
CAGGCCGCTGATTAAGCTATCTATACCGGAAATTGTTGATCTTAATCTGCCGATTGAAGGCGGTTTCCATAATTTAGCAATTGTCAGTATAAAAAAGAATTTCCCGTGGCAGGCTCAAAAAGTTATGCATGCAATGTGGGGACTTGGACAAATGATGTTTTCTAAAATTATTATTGTTGTTGATGAAGATGTGAATGCAGGTTCTCTCTCCGAAGTTATCTGGAATCTCTGTAATAATATTGATCCAGGCAGAGATATTCTTTCAACTTTAGGCCCTACTGACATTCTTGATTTTTCGAGTCTAAAGGAAGGATTAGGCACAAAAATAGGCATTGATGCCACCAGAAAGTGGCCTGAAGAAATGGATGGACGCAAATGGCCGGATAAAATTGTTCAAAAAAAAGAGATAATAGATTTAGTAAATAAAAAGTGGAAGGAATATGGATTTTAGATAGGAGGAGCTGATATGCTAAAAATAATTAATGAGCGCTTAAAAATTTATTCCGAGCTAACGCTCTTTCCTTTTGTGATTTTCACTTTACCCTTTGCCTTAACCGGAGCCATGCTTGCGCAATTTACACTTAAAGGAAATATAATACCGAAACCAGAAAATATTTTCTGGATAATCCTTGCCACTTTCTCCGCGCGTAATGCGGGAATGGCGGCAAACCGCTTGATAGATAAGGATATTGACGCAAGAAATCCGCGGACTTGTGACCGTGCAATGGTAAAAGGTGTGATAAAAGAAAAAGAAGTTATTATATTTATAATTATTTCCATTGTGCTTTTTATTTTAAGCGCATGGATGCTTAATCCTCTTTGTTTATATATTGCTCCTATTCCGCTTCTTCTTCTTCTTCTTTATCCGGCGGCTAAACGCTATACATGGTTAAATCATTTTGTTCTCGGATCGGTTTTATTTTTTGCTCCGGTTGGAGGATGGATTGCTGTTAAAGGATCGTGGGATTTTCCTGCAACTATTCTCGGGACAGCTGTTTTCTTCTGGACAAGCGGATTTGACATAATTTATGACAGAGAGGATATAGACTTTTATAGAAAAGAAAAATTACATTCTATCCCGCAATTACTTGGTGAGGATGGAAGCAGGATATTATCATTGGTGCTTCATTTTATTACTATTTTTCTTCTGGCCTGGCTTCCAAAAATAGCGCCTTTAGGGAATATTTATTCTATAGGTGTGGCTGTTATAGCAATATTAATAATTTTTTGTCATATTTTTACTTATAAGACAGAGGTATTACGGACTAATAAAACTTTTTTCTGGGTAAACAGTTTAGTATCAATAGGTTTTTTTTCTTTTATGCTGATGGACTTGATTGGGGGGAAATGAAATGAAATTAGGTTTTTTTATTAATGCGTATCGCAATTTTTCAATTGAATATGCTCTGGAATCAATTAAAGAACAAGGATATCAGGGAGTTGAATTATGGGCAAAAGGCAGCCAATTGTCACCATACGATCCTGAGCGCCGCTTAAAGGAAATAGAAAATAAAATTCACGATTTTGGGCTTACGATTTATGGTATCAGCGCGCATCTTGATTTTGTTTCTCCTTCTGAAAGAACCAGGAAAGAGAATATTGATAAATTTTTGGGATGTATTCAAATGGCTGAATTATTTAAAGTCAGAGCAGTTCATACAGCATCCGGAGGATTATATCCTGAATCAGAACTTTCTTTTCACAAACAGGAAGAATATTTTTACCATGCTATGGAAATAATAGGGAAAGAAGCGCGCAGTAAGAATATTATCGTGGCGCTCGAACCTGAACCGGAAAAATGGCTTTCCAGGCCAGAGCAGGTACTTGAAGCAATTAAAAATCTGAATAATCCTGTTTTTCGTGTACTGGTAGATGTCGGGCATTGTTTTGGAGTAGGGGAAGAAGTACAAAGCTATCTTGAAAAAGTGAATAGTTTTTTGCATTTGATACATATTGATGATGTTTTTAGAAAAGATTTTCCGCATCGTCATTTAATACCCGGGGAAGGGGATATAAATTTTGTCCAGCTTTTTACTTATCTGGAAAGTATAAACTATGATGGATGGCTCTCAGTTGAATTAAATAAACATAATGATGATCCAAAAACAGCTTCAAACCTTGCAAAGATATTTATCGATAATTTAATGAATAATGTAGGGGCAGGTCTTGCGACTGCCCGAATTTTGTAAGGAGGATTTATAACGTGTATCGCGGAGCAATCATTGGTTTAGGAAATATCGGATTATACGGGCATTTACCGGCTTATTTTCATCCTGATATCAGGAAAGAAGTTAAAATTATAGCCGGATGCGATCTGTCAAGGGAAAACCTGGAAAGATTTCAGAAATTAATCCCTGCAGCGCATTTATTTACTGATGCTGAGAAATTGTTTCAATATGAAAAGCTTGACTTCGTGGATATTTGCACTCCGCCGGTGTCACATTTTAATTTAATAAAAAAAGCTGCTCTAAAAAAAATAAATATATTAAGTGAAAAACCTGTTACGCTTGAATTAGAAACCCTTTTACAAATAAAAAAGCTTGTACTAAAAAATAAACTCGTTTTTTTGCCGGGACACCAGTATAGATATTCACCGGTATGGCAGAAAATTATTTCTATAATCGAAAGCGGCTGTATTGGCCGGCCTTACCTTATACAGTTTTTTGTATACCGCAGGGAAGCCAACAAAGGTAATGAATATTGGGACCCTGCCTGGCGCAGTGAAATAGAAATAAGCGGGGGTGGAATTATTGTTGACCATGGTTCTCATCTTTTTTATCTGGCTTCATCAATACTTGGGAAGCCGGAATTTGTAACTGCAATAACCAACCGGCTATCACACTTTAAATATAGTGTTGAAGATACAGCTTCGATAAATATTCAACATGAAAAGGGAGCGGCGCACCTTTTGCTGACATGGGCTGCCCATGATAGAAAAATGGAATTCCGGATTTTAGGGACGGATGGTGAAATTTCAGCCATGGAAAATAAAATTACAGTGATAGGGATAGAAGGGAAAGAAATAGTTAAACTTGATAAAGGACTTTCAGGTGATTCAAAACATTCTGACTGGTATATACCTCTTTTTAGAGAATTTATTGATAGACTTGATAAAAAAAATTTATCAATAGATGGAATGGAAGAAGCGATTACAACGACCATGTTAATTTCTGCTTCATACAAGTCAGCAGAGATAAAAAAAACAGTGGCGATTATCGGCTGATAAAAGAATCGAGAGTTTTTTCATAAGCTGTAACAAGTTGCTTGGAAAGTTTTTTATCGGTGCGTACAGCTTTCTCAGCGATACGATCACAATAGCGGCAGGTTTCACAGGAAAGGTATCCGCAGGTAGTATTTTGAAAGTGTTTTATGAAATTTTTAAGCATAGTATTATCAATTACTAAATCTACTTCCGGTGCGCCAGGGATAGATTTTCTGAATTGAGAACCTAATCCGCCCGGGACAGCTAAAAGTTCGGAATCGGTAAAGATTTAGAATTTAATTGTGAAGCATGGCCGTTTATATTGGAATGGTACCGGCGGAAAGGACAGCCAAAAAGACAGGCATTATTTACAATTAATTGGAGGTCAATTTTCAGATTTTGACGCAGAGCTTTTAAAAATTTAAAATCGCGGTTAAAGTTTTGTATGATTGTTATTTCATCAGCTCCCAGATTTTCATACATGTGCGCCATGTTTATAGTATCCACATGTGAAAAAACTGAAACGCTGACTTTAAGAGAGGGAAAATTTTTTTTAATCCATTCCAGTAAAAGCGGAATAGATACTGTTACGGAATCAACTCCATTTGAAACAAGCCAATCTAAAAGTTTAAAGATTTGCCTGCGTATGGGATTTGAATATTCTGTATTTCCAAGACAGGGAGCGTTAAGGACATAATTAAAGATAGCTCCATGATCATGAATGAGTTTTATATGTTCTTTGATTCTTTGACGGGATACTTTGGGTATACTTTTGGCGGGACGCCCGCCGCCAATAACATCTTCCTGTAATTTCCCGTAATAATTTTCAACAGGAAGACCGGCTAAACCGGAAATAAGTTTGTTATCCCAATTAGTAGGTATAGATAATCGCATAAATATATTGTAACATTTTATATGAATATTGGCAATTAATCTTATGCATGACAATGTAGGGCAAGGCTATAGCCTTGCTAATCAGTATGGGAATATTGTATATTTTTTTATTCTTTTGGTAACAGGTTTTTATATGGGGGAAGATTTTTTTCCAGATCAATATCGATTGAAAAATAAAAATATATTTTTATCAGGTATTGCATTAATGTTTCTTTTATATGCGGTTATGATATTGTCCTATATTGTAATACATAAATTTCCGTTTTTGCAAAAACGAATAGATCTAAGCCTCTGGCAGTATTTTGTGAAACCATGGCATGAAATAAATATTATTTTATCTATTATAAGTGTAATTATGATAGTATTAGCGGTTGAACTGTTTTACCGGGTTTACGTCCAAAATACTTTTAATTTGTTCTTTTCGGATAACGCCTCTATCCTTTTGGCTTCAGCTTTAAGCGGCATCCGGGCCGCCAGTCTTGGTCCTATCTCCGGATTTGTTGATTTCAGTTTAGCTGTTATATGGGGCTTTGTATATAAACGATCGGGATTATTAGCGGCGATACTCACTCATCTTATATGGGACATCCTTTTTGTTTATTTCCCATTTAATTTATCTTAGGAATGAGTGTGTGACAAAATTTTGGATTTTAAATTTTCACTACAGGAGAATAAATTATGAAAAAAATTAAAATAGCGATTGTGGGCATTGGTAATTGCGCCAGTTCACTCTTGCAGGGTATTGAATATTATAAGCAAAACAACGGCAAAGATTTTGTTGGTCTTATGCATTGGGATTTAGGCGGTTATAAACCTTATGATATTGAAGTTGTTTCTGCTTTTGATATTGATAAAAGAAAAGTCGGACTTGATGTCAGTAAAGCTATCTTTTCGCGTCCGAACTGTACCGCAGTATTTTGTCCAAATATTCCAAAAACAAATATCAAAGTAAAAATGGGAAGAGTCCTGGATGGTTTAGCCGATCATATGAAAAATCAT
>JACQWU010000097.1 GCA_016209155.1 Candidatus Desantisiibacteriota bacterium
TCATATCTATTATTTAATTGACCATAATAAAACTTTTTGATATTATTCAGAAAACTATATAATAATATGTTATGCTTATAAAAATTTGCCTTAATAATATAAATATTCTATAATCAATTAAAACAATTATAATTACTTAATCAATAAGGTGATTTATGTTTAATGAAAAATTATTACTAAAACCATCCTTGGGACATGGTATTTATACAATACCTGATGCCGCACATATTCTTAAAATGGAATTACCAACTCTAAGAAGATGGATTAATGGATATCGAAAAGTAAACTTAGTTGATAACAATGTAGTCCACCATCCAATAATCAACAATATTAATACTTGGGGAGAAGCTTATAGTCGCAGTTTTAATTTTTACACTTTGATAGAATTATACACAATTATGACTCTCAGAGAGCTCGGAGTATCTTTCAAAAATATTAGACAAGCGAGAAATGAATTGTCAGAAAGATTTAAAACGCAATTTCCATTTGCTAGTAATAAATTAATGTGTGATGGAAAAAGAATATTAACTGAATTCAAAAATAAAGAAGATGAGATATTACTACAGTTAGGTACTGATGGGCAAACCGCATTTAAAAAAATAATCGAACCATTTTGTCACAAATTAGAATTTAGTTTATCTAATGAGATGGTTGAACGTTATTAAAAAAAAAAAAAAAAACACACTGTTGTTGTTGAAAAGATATTATCAAATTCGAAAAGAGGAAAGCTGCATGAAAATATTTTTTGATGAAAATTTCTCTCCATTTTTAGCTGAAGGCTTTTCTTCTTTTCAAAAAGGTCGCAAAGAGGAAGATATAGAAGTTTTACATATTGCTACCTATTTTGGAAGAGGTGTCAAGGATGAAGAATGGATTTCTAAAGTTGCTCAAATGCATGGGACTGCAATAACACAGGACACTAATATTAGAAGAACTCAGGTTCTGCATGAACTTTGTTCAAAAAATAATATTAGACTCTTTTTTTTCAAATCACCTAAAAAAACTCCTTATAAATATTGGGAACTTATAAAAAATATTTTAAAACATTGGGAATATATTAAAGAATATTCAAAGAATACTGATAACCCCTTTTCGTTTATTATTAAACCAAAATCCTTAAAACCAGAACGTTTAACAATGTGATTTTCATAACAATTACATGCATCAGATCGCTTTTGGGTGACGGGGTAATGCTGGTATTAACTATAAAAACTTAATAAAACAAAAAGGAAATAAAAATGGAAAAAGAATATTTTAATTGCAAAATTAAATGTCCTAATATTAATGAATTACCAATGAAAAATTTATTATTTGAACACCACAAGTCAGCGTTGAGATGGGGACACATGAGAATACTAATAATTGCTTCCCTATTGCTTGTCTCAACAGTGCCGACCTTTTCAACTGAATATTACTCGCTACCGCACCAACAAACCTCATCAGTTCCTGGAGCAAGGTACGAAATCGTTCAATCTCCATTGGCGGCGAAATGGACATTCCACCTTGATGGAAACACAAGCAGGGTTTGGCATCTCGTGAAAACAAAAAATGAAGATGTTACTTGGGAATTGATGACTATCTATGAAGCGCCAAAAATTGATAGTCCAGTGAATGCTCGTTTTCAAATCTTTACATCTGGACTTGCGGCAAGGCACACCTTTTTGCTTGATACAGAAACCGGAATGACTTGGCAGATTGTTTCACAAAAGAAAAAGAATGAGGACGGATCAGAATGTGAAGTCTCAGCTTGGCAGCCATTCGAACGTCCTTAAAATGTTAAGTTGTTTGATAAAGTAGAAATAAAAAAAAATTTAAATTACAACTATACAAAACAACAATTTTTAAATATTAAATTGGGTGAATACGACATGAATGTAACTGATATAGCAGCTTGGTGGGGTGCAATTATTGCCACATTAGTTTTTGCATGGGACATATTTAAATGGGTTATGTCTGGAACATTTCTTCGTTTGAACGTTTCCCCAAATATGAGTATTTTAAGTAGCGGAATTCAAAATCCCGATGAATCAAAATATATACTTATTGAAGTATCGAATACAGGTGATAAAAAAACAACTATAACTAATTTAGTTGGAATATACTTTAATTCCTTCTGGAGTAAGATTTTATGTAGAAAACCTGATATAAATTTAGTTGTCCCAACACCAGCTTATGCAACAAAACCATTACCTTATATTTTAGAACCTGGGGAGAAATGGAATGGTAGTATTGAACAAAATGATGAATTAGAAAAATTGATGGAAACAGGCCGATTTTATTGGGGGATTTGCCATTCAAATAAATCTAAAGCACAATTTATTCGAGTTAGTTAAAAAAAAAAAAAAAAACGCACTAATAATGTGTTTAATGCTGTGGCCGCTTATTAGTTTTAGGGTTTCAAATATTTGTTTATCAAATACCTCAAATGCTTTTGCTATTCCGTAAAAAAGAAGTAGTATCCATATGTCATTTACTCTTTTATATCTTGAAGGGAAAAGCCATAATAATAGTGGGATCAATATCATTGAATAGAACTGGACTATGATGTATGGGCGCAGGTCTCCCTGTCCTTTTAACTCTGTGAAATGCCAGTAAATAATAGTTAATATTCCAAATGCAACAAGTGAAAACAAAAATATCAATCCGCCTTTTATTTCCATTCTTTCATAGAATATTCCTGAAAGAAGCGCCATGAAAAACATTGTCATGGGCAATCTATCCCAGACTATTGTTGAATTGTCTGGGGATAGATGATAATATCCGGAGCCAAATCCGGTTAGAAATATGCTGAAAAAAAACAAAAAATAGGCAATGTTTACTCTTTTCTCGCCTGAATCACTGGAACTGATTTTTTTTGCCAGTATTATGCTACCCGCAAGTCCTATTATAATAAAAGGAAGGTTGGTAATTACATTTAGGAAATTAGGAATTCCAAAGAAGGTACGGGTATCAATAAATAAATGATATGCCGGGTCCTGCGGAATTCGCGGAATAAATATCATTACTGTAAAAACAATTAAGCTTAAAACTTCAATTAATAAAATAGATGATTTACGATTCATTTTTACCACCTGGTAATAATTTTCTTATTATAATTATCAAAACTGCTACGACTGATAAAAGAGCTATCCAGAATAATTTACCTGAATTTTTTCCGGTGATTGTAAAATCAAAAGAAGATGTTGAAATGAGTTTTTCTGCTTTCCCCAAAATGCCGGTGCCTTTTTCAGCATTTAAAAATTCATTGGCAACCATTTCAATATCATATTGGGGAGCATAAGCATCTGGATTATTATAGTATAAAAAAATTTCGGATGTGATATCGGATTTAAATATTAAATAGGAAATAGGATAATATCCTTTGAAATCGAAAATTGTTAGAGGTTCATTATCCTGATTGTAAACCATAATATGAATAGTATCTGATTCAGGATAATGGTTAAGGGTAAAATT
>JACQWU010000098.1:0-1768 GCA_016209155.1 Candidatus Desantisiibacteriota bacterium
TTTCTCTTTATTATTTCATGCAATCCTATCAACTATTCTTATACTTATCCCTGTCCATAGAATTGATCTTGGAAAAATTTTAATTATGGTGCCTAAAGAGGAAAATATTAAAATTTCAAAATTAATTGATACCAGAGAGGTTAAGGATTTAATTAAACCTCCTGATCTTGGTAACGAAAAAAAAATAAAAAAAGATGAACCGCCAAAAATTATAAAACAAAAAATTTTAAATAAAGTAGAAAAACTTGATGAAAAAATCGCAAATTTAGTCCCTGAACCTGAAACCGAAAAAAAAAATGATAATAAAAACGAAGAAAAACCTGCTTCTGCCGATGATATGAAAAACATTAAAGATAAGGAGCCTTATAATGCTCCGTCAAAAATTGTTATTGACGAATCAGCTCTTTCATCAAAATCATCATTTAAAATAAATTTCAGCGAATCAGAAGTTGTGATAGGTAAAAAAGCATGGATAGGATATGGAATAGGAACATCTTCGATACCTGCTTCCATGCGCGGATATTCTAAAACTATTTCTAAATCTACCGGTCATTATGGGGCAAATAATTCAAATTCAGATTCGTCAAATACATATAATTCTTCTCACTTAAAAATGAGCAGAGCTAATGATAAAATGCTAAATGAAAAAATTTATACAGCATCTGAATTGGACACAATTCCTGAATGTATTGATTATATAAATCCTGTATATCCTGAACTGGCCCGCCGTATGGGAATAGAAGGAAAAATAAATTTAAAACTCCTTATAGATACTGAAGGTAAAGTTAAGCATGTTGAATCGATCGGAATGCCCGGGAATATAGGATTTGAGGAATCAGCTTTAAATGCCGCAAAAAAATGGAAATTTGCTGTACCTACTATTAATGGACATCCGGTATCAATATTCTTAATTCAGCATTTGGAATTTAAGCTTGAATGAATTTGGATTATTTATTCCGGTTTAAAGTACAAAGCTCCAAGAGGAGGGAGAATAAGTTTTATTGAATATGGTTTACCATGGCAGGGAATTTTTTCAGCCCATACACCGCCGGCATTTCCGGTGTTACTGCCCCCATAAAGTTCAGAGTCGCTGTTGAGCATTTCCTTATAAAACGAGTGCCTGGGGACACCTATGCGGTATTCATTTCGTGGAACAGGTGTGAAATTATAAACCATCACCATGAAATCTTCCGGATTTTTTGCTTTACGTATAAAAGATACAATTGATGCCATATTATCCGAGAAATCTATCCATTCAAAACCGGTATGATCAAAATCTTTCTCCCATAATGCGGGTTCGTTTTTATAAAGATGATTTAAATCATGAACGAAATCCTGCAATTTATGATGCGGAATGTATTGCAAAAGATGCCAATGTATACTTTCATTGTTGTTCCATTCCCACCATTGTCCTATTTCACCGCCCATAAAAAGAAGCTTTTTCCCGGGTTGCCCGAACATATAAGCGTATAAAAGTCTCAGGTTAGAAAATTTTTGCCAGAAATCACCAGGCATTTTATCGAGCATAGAACGTTTTCCATGTACAACTTCATCATGAGATAATGGGAGAATAAAATTTTCATGAAATGCATAAAGCATTGCAAAAGTAAGATTTTCCTGATGATATTTTCTAAAAATAGAATCTTTTGAAAAATATTCAAGGATATCATGCATCCAGCCCATATTCCATTTCATCCCAAATCCGAGTCCTCCAAGATATGTAGGTCTTGAAACTCCTGGCCATGAAGTAGATTCTTCGGCAATAATA
>JACQWU010000098.1:1874-15354 GCA_016209155.1 Candidatus Desantisiibacteriota bacterium
GGCAATAATAATAATACCCGGAAAATATTTATAGGTCAGGATATTTAATTCTTTAATAAAATTTATTCCTTCAAGGTTTTCTCTGCCCCCATATATATTAGGAATCCACTCCCCTTCCTTGCGGCTATAATCAAGATACAGCATTGAAGCAACAGCATCTACTCTTAATCCGTCGATATGGTACCTGTCAAACCAGTACAAAGCATTTGAAATTAGAAAATTTTTTACCTCATTACGTCCATAATTAAATATTAATGTTCCCCAGTCACGATGTTCTCCAAGACGCGGATCCGAATGCTCATAAAGACTTGTCCCGTCAAACCGCATAAGACCATGTCCGTCTCTTGGGAAATGAGCCGGAACCCAATCCATTATTATTCCGATATTGTTCCTGTGACAGGAGTCAACAAAATATTTAAAATCATCAGGAGTTCCAAAACGGCTCGTCGGGGCATAATAACCGGTTATTTGATATCCCCAGGACTCATCCAGCGGATGTTCGGCTACCGGCAAAAGTTCAATATGAGTATATCCCATTTTAATAACATAAGGTATTAACTGTTCAGCCAATTCTTTGTATGTTAAAAAACGATTTTTTTCTTCAGGAACTCTCATCCATGAACCCGGATGTACTTCATAAATAGACATTGGTTTATTATAAATATTATCCTTTTGTCTTTTTTCTATCCATTCACTATCCTGCCAATTATATTTACTATTACTATATACACATGATGCGGTTTTAGGCCTGACTTCGCTATAAAATGCATAAGGGTCTGACTTTACCAGTATTTCACCAGCTTGAGTGAGTATTTCAAATTTATATAATGCACCTGTACCTATACCAGAGATGAATATCTCCCATACACCTGAATTTCCAAGTACTATCATCGGATTTGATTGACCATTCCACCCGTTAAAGTCTCCTATTACACTCACTTTTTTTGCATTTGGAGCCCATACTGCAAATCTTACTCCTTCAACATTATCTATACTTATAATATGAGCGCCTAATTTCTGATAAATAAAATGATGATTACCTTCATTAAAAAGATGTAGATCAAATTCAGATAAAGTAGATGGAAAAGCATTATATGTTGTCATTTTTTCTCCATTTCTATAAAGTGTATCTTTTTCCCGCTGAACACTGAATAAAATTCATCATAAATAGATTTATCATACAATACAAAGTATATTTTGTTTAAAGAAGAATCTATATTACTAAAAAAAGAAACTATTTCATCAAGCATTATAACAGCACAGTCTTTAACAGGAAAACCTCCTATTCCAGTGCCTATAGCAGGAAAAGCAATTGAAGTAAATTTAGCTTCTTTTGCTCTTAATAAACTGTTGTGCGTTGTATCCTTCAGGGATTTTTCTGATACACTGTCACCAAGATTCATACCGGCGGCATGAATCACATACTTTGCTTTTAAGCTGCCTCCGGTAGTTATAACTGCTTCCCCAAGAGGTATCCTGCCTATATTGTCACATTCCTTCTGAATTATTATTCCGCCCTTGCGCAAAATCGCACCTGCCACCCCGCCGCCTAAAATAAGATCTGTATTAGCGGCATTTACGATTGCCTCAACATCCATTTCTGTAATATCACCTTTTACTAAAAAAATTTTCTGTTTCAAAGTTGTAATACCTTTCCAATATGAATATATCAGGTGTTTAGGCTGAAGACTGAAGTATATTAGTTATCATGCAATAGATTTTGAAACTAGAAGCCTTCCACCTTCAGTCTACCCACCTGAATAATTATACTTAATTTTCAAATAAATTGCGACATTAAAAATCTTTCACCCATGAATAAATAATTTCAAATACTTCCCTCTGCTCTGGATTTTCTACTGTCGTGAGGACATGAGGTGCATTTTCAAGTGAAATAAATTTTTTATTTTTAGAATTAATCTCATTAAAAATAAATTCAGAACTTTTATATCTAACAGTTTTATCTTTCTTTGAATGGATAATAAGTACAGGCTGGTTAATTTTTGAGAGTTCTTTTATTATTTCTCTGCTCAATTTATAAACTTCATAAACCGCAGGCATAGCTCTTTTTTCATAATAATACGGTTTGTATTTTTCTTCCAGAGGACGAATATTATATTTTATAAAATACTTTGCTATTCCGCTTAAACATATTGTACGATTTTGAAAAAAAACAGCGCTTGAAAGAGATATAACCCCACTGACATTTGGTTTATTTGCCGCTAAATATAAAGCTAATACTCCGCCTGTAGATTCGCCTGCTATCACTACTTTATTTCCTAAAAGCTTTGTTATTTCATAAGAAGCACAAACGGATTTATACCAATCCTGCCATGTAACCCCCATCAGGTCATCCGGAGATGTTGCATGTCCCGGCAGGCATATTCCATAAACATTATATCCTTTTTTATATAAATATTCCCCCATATCCTTCATCTCCCAAGGACTTGCTGTGAATCCATGTATCAATAAAAATGCAACTTTTGTTTTTTGTCCATGTGAAAGAAGGAAAGGTTCATTCCCGGGTCTTAAACGATGTTTGATCTTTAAATATTCGGTTTGATACTTTTTTTGCGCAAGATCAATATCATTAATTAAGTCCGCATGTAGCATTGGAAGATAAAAAAAAATTAAAATTAATACCAGATACATTAATATTGCCAACTCATCAGTTATTTCAAATGTCCAGGGTTTTGTGTTATCACGCATGATTTATACCTAAAAGCCTTCCACTTTCAGCCTATTCACCTAAAGTCATTAATTTCATAAAATAAAACCGCAATTGCGCAAATAGCCGCTGTATCTGCGCGTAGAATGTTTGAATTCAGCGAAACCGTTTTTATTCCCGCATCTTGAGCCAGCTTAATTTCATCTTCTGTGAAACCGCCTTCAGGCCCGACAAAAATATTTATATTATCAATTGCTTTTCCCAGCGGAAATATTTTTTTTAAAGAAATATATTTTTCTTCTTCCCAGAAAATTAAATTTAACTCATTGGTGTTTCTTAATTTAACCGCATCTTTAAAACTTTTTATAGGTAATATAAAAGGGATATCAATACGTTTACACTGTTTTGCTGCTTCATGTACTATTTTTTCCCATCTTAGAAGTTTTTGCTCTCTTTCTTCTGTTTTGATTTTAATAATTGTGCGTTCACTGATAACAGGAATAAATCCTGCAACTCCAAGCTCGGTCCCTTTTTTTAATACATGGTCCCATGCCTCTCCTTTTAAAATACATGAATATAGATTCAATTTTATTTTAGGGGATGTTATTTTTTCAAATGTGACAATTTTAGAGGTTATTAAATCTTTACAAAGAGAGGAGATTACAGCATTATATCTATTCCCTGATTTGTCCACAACTTTGATGTGGTCTCCCGGTAAAAGTCTTAAAACACCGGATATATGCCTGGCATCATTTCCCTTGATAAATATTTTATTATCTTTTATTTGTGTATGATTTACAAAAAATTGATGCAAATGCATATTTATATGGCTTCTTTTCCTCTTTCACCGGTTCTGACTCTTATTACTTCCTCAAGAGGCAGTATGAAAATTTTTCCGTCACCGATTTTCCCATCTTCACCTGTACGGGCTGCTTTTATTATTGCATCAACTGCCGGTTGAACAAATTCATCATTTACAGCTATTTCTATTTTAATCTTACGCACAAAATTTATAGTATATTCCTGTCCGCGGTATATCTCCGTATGCCCTTTCTGCCTGCCAAATCCCTGTACATCTGTAACAGTCATACGTGTAACTTCCACCTCATTTAAAGCTTCTTTTACAGCTTCCAGCCTGCTGGGCTGAATTATCGCTTCAATTTTTTTCACCTTAAACTCCTATTCCTCCGACACTTTTATCATATTGCGGCCGCTGTGTTTAGCATTATACAGAGCATTATCTGCCTGCCCGATTAAATCCATTTTTGATTTTTTCCCGCTGAAACATGCAAGTCCGATGCTTATAGTCTTGGAAACTGTTTCTTTATCATCTTTTCCCCTAAACGGATAATTTCTAACAGCTAAAAGAATTCTTTCAGCTACTTTCAAGGCTCCCTTTTTATCAGTATAAGGCAGAATAATGGCAAATTCTTCTCCTCCATATCTGGAAACAAGATCAACTTCCCTGACATTCAACATAAATAATTTTGAAATGTCCTGTAATAAAATATCACCTTTTTGATGTCCGAAGCGATCGTTATAATCTTTAAAATAATCTATATCAATAAACATAAGATACAGACTTCCCTTATGCCTTCCGGCTCTATTAATTTCTCTTTCCAGTGAAACTTGTAAATATCTGTGATTATAGAGACCTGTGAGCCCATCATGTATTGCCATATCTTTCATCCGGTGATAAAGCTGACAGTTATTAATAACAAGAATGGCCTGCTTTGCAACCATATTTAAAGTATATTTATTATGTTCAGTAATATCTTTGCCTATGATTGAAACAAACAGCGATCCAATTCTCCTGGAACGTATTTCAAGAGGAACAGAATAAAAAAATAAAGGTTCGCTTATATCTTCCTTTATACTTTTAAAAATATTATTCTGCCCCATAATTATTTCCTTATTAATTTTCATTTCTATTTCTTTTTCAGAGAGCTTTTGTTCAGAATGTAATAATTCTAAATCAAGTAATTTATTTTTACACTCGGCAAAATATTTATTCTGTATTTTTTTATTAACATTTATATAAACATCCAGGTTGGAATTTTCATATAAAATGATCCCACCTATATCATACGGAATAATAGTTTTTAAAATAGTTAAAATTGATTTCATTACCTCATCGTAATCCTCCACAGACTGAATAATATTACCTATTTCATTAATTATTGTCAGTTCAAACAATTTTTCATCCAGAAGACAGTTTAATTTTAAAATTACTTCAATTTGTTTATTTGTCTGCGAAAGTAAGGCATCTTTTTCCAGTATCCCCATATTATTCAATTCATTAAACTCTTTTATAAGTTGACTTACTTGAGATTCTATTTTTTCTTTTACCATTATTATCCTTACTTATTTTTCTGTGAGCATTCGGCTATTATCTGACAGCTTACTATTTTTCTTCCAATGCATAGATATACCCGTCACTCGAACCAAAATAAACTATTCCATCCATTACCGCAGGTGAAGAGCGTATCCCTTTCCCTGTCTCATATTTCCATGCTAATTCACCGGTTTTAACTTTAAAGCAATAAATCCATCCATCCCATGAACCAATATAAACATATCGATTCACAACAGCAGGCGATGAATACAGGTCTCCGAATGTTAAAAAATCCCATAATTTTTTCCCTGTGGACATATCTATACCGTAAATCCGATTATCAAAAGAAGCCGCAATAATTACTTCATATTCAGCGCTTAAAGAAGCAACTATAGGGCCTTCTGTCTTATAAGCCCATTTTAAATCTCCAGAAAGAATATCAAAACAATACACAAACTCATCCATAGAGCCGTAGTATAATTTGTCATCAATTATGATAGGTGATGAATAAATACTTCCACCTGTTCCGATAAATTTTTTCTTTTCATTTAATTCTTTTTCTTTTTTCTTTTCTTCTTTTTCCTGCCCTTCCCCTATAAAAAAATCTCCAGAATCTGCCATGTCATCTCTATATGAAGTATCATCACCTGTCTCCAGTCTGTATTTTTTACTCAAAGTCCCATCCTTGGCATAAATTGCATAAATATATCCGTCAAGAGTACCTACATAAATAACATTTTCAAATATAATCGGAGATGAATTAATACCTGCTTCAGCTTTAAATCTCCATTTGAGACTGCCTTTTTTAGCATCTATCGCATATAAATGATTATCATAAGAACCGATATAAACAGTTTCATCATTTATAAGCGGAGAAGATTCTATTCTTGAGTCAGTTTTAAATTTCCACAATAATTTGCCTGTAGAAGCATTCACAGCATATACATAAGTATCCAGGCACCCGAAATAAACGACACCTCCGGTAACACCCGGAGATGAAAGAATAACATCACCTGCCTGGAATTTCCATATGAGTTTTCCTATTATAGCGTCTATTGCATAAAGGTATCCGTTATCCGCACCTACGTATAATATATCATTAACTACAGCAGGTGAAGAATCCACAGGACTTCCCGCATTAAATTTCCACCTGACATGTACCGGACCTGTTGCCCCGCATCCGGCTCCTCCGCTATGCCATATATCCCGTCTGAACGCAGGCCATTCCTCAATATCTTCCTCAGCCAGAATTCCGGATTTAGAATCAAATATAAAACATATTACTAATAGCAAAATAGTGAATAAATGCTTATTTTTCATGAATTTTTTGTATCCCTTCATAGACGCAAAATGTTGCGTCGCTACCGCATTTGTTGAGACGCAAGGCATTGCGTCTCTACCGCATTTGTTGAGACGCAAGGCATTGCGTCTCTACTTGAAGATGTTCCTTAATGTTGTGAAAAAATTTTCCCTTTTTATTTCCTGTATTACAGGTCCAAAGTTGTTAATTTTTAAATTGTACTGCTTCAATTTTTCATCCAGATCTGAACTTATATTCAAGTGAGTCATTATTTTCCCGCTAATGTACATTGAACTGGTTTTATTTACAGTATCCTCTTTTGAAATTACCCAGATAGAACCGGTTCCATCTGTTAATTTGTATAAACTTCCGGTAAACGGCAGGCAGAAAAAACTTAGAGGTTCTCCTTTAAGATGTACTATTTTTTCTTTATGATAATCAATATTCGCTAAAATATCTTCTATATTATCAAAAGAATTCATCCATATCATGGAAAAAATAATTATAAATGCTGATAGGATAATAAGAATATTTAATTTCCATTTTGCCATGTCTATTATTTTATCCTTACTAAATGCGTTTCCGTTTTATCATAGTATGATTTTAAATTTTTCATATCAGGATTATAATTTGGCACTATATCCTGTATTTTTTTTATAATTCCTAAAACATTATTATTTTCAAGCATTTTATCCAGATCTTTTAAATCATTAATAAATTTATTATCATCAATAACATCCTGTTTCGCGATAAAAATATGTTTGCACCGGCTTGCATAAATTCCTTCTTCCTGTGTAAGCGGTTCTTCAAACAGTTTTTCCCCAGGACGCAGACCCGTAAAAATAATTTCAATATCCTCATGAGGTTTCAGTCCCGAAAGTTTAATTAGATCATATGCCAGTTCTACTATTTTAACAGGATCACCCATATCCAGCACAAATATTTCTGTCTCCCGGCCGATTGCTCCTGCTTGAAGCACAAGCTGAACAGCTTCAGGGATGGTCATAAAGTACCGTACCATTTCAGGATGTGTAACTTCAACGGGACCGCCCTTTGCAATCTGCTGTTTAAAATGAGGAATTACGCTTCCTCTGCTTCCCATAACATTACCAAATCTGACAGAAACAAATTTTGTATCGGATTTTTTACCAATATTTTCAACGATTAATTCACAAATTCTTTTTGTTGCTCCCATTACATTGGTAGGATTAACTGCTTTATCAGAGGAAAACCACCTGCGGCCTATAGGTCATCATTATTCTTCTGATTTTATTTTTATCTCTTATACTTGCGACCAGAGAAACAAGACTTAATCCCGGATTTGCTTTTTCTATTTCTTTTTCAATATGATACATACTGGTTTCTTCATGATCAAGCAAAAGAAGACAGGCTGGTTTAAATCTTGCTATTTGTCTCACAAGTTCAGAGCCAATGGATCCGCCTGCTCCTGTTACAAGAATAATCTTATTGGTAACATATGAGGATATCTCATCAAAATTAATGCTGACCGGCGGACGCCGCAGAAGGTCTTCCACATTTACATCCCGGATCTGGCTTACATTTACTTTCCCATCTATTAAATCTCCTATTCCCGGGATAGTTTTAAAAGATACATTTACTTCCTCGCACTGTTTTATTATTCTGCGCATAATTTTACCGCTTGCCGACGGGATAGCGATAAGTATCTGTTCAATATGTTGATGGTTTACTATATCAGATAGATTCCTGCTGGTGCCAAGTACTTTGACATTATGTATCTGCTTATTAAATTTTGCCGGATTATCATCAATAAAACCTACAGGATTATATTCCAGCACCTCGTTCTCGAAAATTTCACGCAATAATTTTTCTCCTGCATCTCCTGCCCCGATTATAAGTGTTCTTTTCCCTTCTGCAATTTTACCGGGCATAATTCCCCGTAATATCCTGATAGAAAATCTTTCAGCACTAATTAAAAAAATATTTAAAAGCCAATCAATTATTAAAACAGAGCGCGGGTAATAAAATCTGGGGATAAAAAATATAATGGTTGAAAAAATAATTGTTCCAAGACTTACCGCTTTAAAAATACGAACAGAATCTTTTACACTGGCATACCGCCATACTCCCTGATACAGTGAGAACATATAATGACATAATAGTCTGATAATAATCATTATAAATATAGTATTTTTTAAGGTATTGTTATAGGGATATGGAATATTAAATTCAAACCGGATCAGAAAAGAACTAATAAGAGCAATGCTTACCAGCATTAAATCTGTAATTCCCAGAATAAAAAGCTGATTAATACGTTTCAATTTGTTTGGCATTGATACGTCTCCTGTCCTTTAAATATACACTTCCCTGAATTTTCTTTGCCATTTTTTTTATTTCTGTTGATACTTCGGCAACCTGTAAATGGTGATGAAATTCACGGTTTTCATTTGTTACTACAGCAATAGAAACAGACATAAGAGGGAACTTCTGAATATGACCTTGTCTGTCAACAGCCGATACATATTTTCGCTGCCGGTCGTTATCATTATATTTTAAAATAATCAAATCATCAAAAGCACGAATTATTTTATTACAAACCTCATCCACCTGTTCCGGAGGAATAATAAATATGAAATCATCCCCTCCCAGATGCCCGACAAAACCGCGTAAAATATTAGAATCTTTAACTGCGCTTTCGATTATCCTGGCTGTCAATTTTATCACACTGTCACCGCACACAAATCCATAGTTGTCATTAAACGCTTTAAAATTATCAACATCCAGATAACATACGGCAAATTTATTACCGCTTTGTACACACTCTGAAATCTCCTCTTCAATAGCAACATTACCCGGCAGGCGCGTTAAAGGATTTGCATATAGATCCCTTCTTACTCTGCGCAGCAGAGCTTTTATCCTTGCATCCAGCTCCAGCGGATCAAAAGGTTTAACAATATAATCATCCGCTCCTATGCTTAAACCTTTAACTCTATTATTAATTTCACCTTTAGCGGTTACAATGATTATAGGAATATGCGAAGTAAAATAATTATCTTTTAATTTCTCGCATATTTCAAATCCATTCATATCCGGCAGTAATAAATCCAGAATAATAAGATCCGGTTCCTCCTTAACCATATGTTCAATAGCTTCCGCAGCAGTCTTAGTTGGGGTGGTATGATATCCCAGCATTTCAAGTCCATTACACATAAAATCAAGAGTATATTCATCATCTTCAATAACTAAGATTTTCTTTTTCATTCTTGATCCTGAATTAAAGTATATCCGGTGAGCGAAAACTTTTTATATTGTTAAATACCTTTTTACCTTTATAACAAGATGCTTTCCCCAATTCCTGCTCAATTCTTAAAAGCTGATTATATTTAGCTATCCGGTCTGTACGTGATATAGAACCGGTTTTTATCTGCCCGGCATTTACGGCAATTGTTATATCAGCTATGGTTGTATCCTCTGTTTCTCCGGAACGATGAGATATAACAACCCCATATCCTGCGCGTTTTGCCATTTCTATGCAATTTAAAGTCTCGGTTAAAGTTCCTATCTGGTTTACTTTAATTAGTATAGAATTAGCAACATTATTATCTATACCTTCCTGCAATTTCTTCGTATTTGTAACAAAAATATCATCTCCGACTAATTGTACTTTATCCCCAATTGAATTTGATAATAAAGTCCATCCATTCCAGTCATTTTCAGCCATACCGTCTTCAATAGAAATTATCGGATATTTATCAATTAAACTTTGATAAAAATTCACAAGATCGTTTGCCGAATGTTTTTTACCATTCTCCAGAATATATTTGCCATTATCATAAAGTTCGCTTGCTGCAACATCAAGGCCCAGATATACATCTTCACCGGGTGAGTATCCGGCTTTTTTTATACTTTCAATAATTAATTTAATCGCTTCTTCATTGGAAGATAAATTTGGAGCAAATCCGCCTTCATCTCCGACTGATGTACTATATCCTTTATCTTTAAGAACCTTCCTGAGACAGTGAAAAACTTCTGCCCCTGTGCGCAGCGCTTCCTGAAAATTGAACGCTTTAACAGGCAGTATCATAAACTCCTGAATATCAACATTATTATCGGCATGAGCTCCGCCATTTAATATATTCATCATCGGGATAGGCATCTCTGAAGCATTTACTCCGCCGATATATCTATATAAAGGCATAGAAAGCGCATTGGCAGATGCTTTTGCGACTGCTAAAGAAACCCCTAAAATTGCATTAGCCCCAAGATTTTTTTTACTTTCAGTCCCGTCTTTTTCAATCATTAAATTATCAATAGCTATCTGATTAAAAACATCTTTACCTTTTAATAATGGATTTAATATGCTATTTACATTATCAACTGCTTTTTTTACACCTTTACCGAAATAGCGCTTGGAATCATTATCCCGCAATTCCAGAGCTTCATGCTCTCCTGTGGACGCTCCGGAAGGAACAGAAGCTCTTCCTCTTATTCCATTTTCCAATATTACCTCAACTTCCACAGTAGGATTTCCCCGCGAATCCAAAATCTCCATCGCATTAATTTCCGAAATTTTCAACATACATTCCCTCCCTTTAACATATTGACAATTTATAATTTGTAGGGGCAGGTCTTGCGCCTGCCCTTAAAAAAAACATAAAATCAAAAAAGGGCAGGTGCAAGACCTGCCCCTACATAACTTCAACTTTTAATCCGGGTAAAATACCGACTTCTATTTTATCTCCTTTAGAATACATTGCAGGCTTACCATATTCTTTATTTTTTCCGAGTTTAAAAACCATAATCGTTTTATCGGTTGGATGAACTATCCAATATTCTTTTACACCGGTTTTTTCATAAAGAAAAAATTTTTCTTTCATATCTTTTGGACCTGTATATGGGGATATTATTTCTATAACTAAATCAGGAGCGCCGATACAACCTTTATCATCAAGTTTTGTTTTATCACATATTACAACTATATCAGGCTGAACAACCGTATCAATTTCTTCTTCTTTTTCATTCTTTTTCGGCAGCCTGACATCAAATGGCGCTGCATAAACTTCACAAGGTTTGTCTTTTAAATATTTACGAATTAAATAAAATAATTCTCCTGAAATTTTTTGGTGAAATCTCGAAGGTGCCGGCGTCATATTATAAGCAACTCCGTCTATTAATTCCCACCTTTCATCATCCTGCCATGTAAGATAATCACCATAGTTATATTTTTGCTTTTCTTTTTTAATAGGATATGACATTATAATGTCCTTTTAATTATTAAGGTATTCAGGCTGAAGGCTGAAGGATATTAGGCATATCTAAAATCCTTCTACCTTCAGTTTATACACCTAAATGTAATATTTAATGGTTTTTTTGTCAAGGGAATTTAAAGAAAATTTGGATAGAAATCCTGTTGATATGATTAATATTTAATCCAAAAAAATAAAAACAAAACCTTTTGATAGGATTAACAGGATTTGACAGGATTAGCCCAAAAAATATTATGAAGAACCCTGCGGCAGACAGACCGCAGGGTATCTTCTGTCTCTGATAGGAATTCTTTATTATTTATTTTTGTGCCAATTCATCCCTGCCTTAGAAAGGCAGGGTATTAATGGCACATCCAGATAAAACAAAATTACCATTTTGGTTTAAATCCTGCTAATCCTGTCAAAAATTTTTCTTCCTCAACCTGTCTGTTTTTTTGCCGCATATACTTTTTTTAGATCTTCATCAAAAGTAAATAACTTCATGTTATTCATTTTAGCCTTAGCACATAATATACAATCTACTATATCAAGGTAGGAATGATTAATAAATATAGTAAACGCCTCAATAAGCTGATCTCTGTCATCATTAACAATTCCTTTGTAAAGCAATAAATCTTTTAATTTTTCCACTATTTCTTTTCTGGGGACTTTATAAAATTTTGCTAATACATATATACATTCAACAAAAACACTTTCAAGAATAATAATCTTTTCTTCACCAACTCTGACTTTTTCAAATAATTCATTTGCTTTTTCATAAAAGTGAGGCTCATCTTTTAATAGATATCTGAGGATAATATTTGTATCAGGTAGTTTTTTTTGTGACTCTATCATGCACTACTTCCCCCCATACATTATCTTTTATATTTTTTAATGATGCATATCCTTTCGAATATTTACTTAAAGAACCTCCGATACTATAAACAGGTTTTAATATTACCCTCCCATCATTTATCTCAAATTCTATTACATTGGTTTTCAATATATCCCTTATTACTTTAGGAATAGTTGTCTGCCCTTTTGATGTAATTTTAACTGCTTTAATCGGCATATCTATCATCTCCTTACATTTACTATCAATATTACTTTATTAGAATGTAATACTTAAATGAGGTTTTGTCAAGGGAATTTAGAGAAAATTTGGATAGGGATCCTGTTAATCTTGTCAAATAATGTAGGGGCAACCCTGGCGGTTGCCCTTCTTTTGATTTCGTATTGATTTAAATTTAAGGGTAGGCGCAAGACCTGCCCCTACAAATAAAAAAACCCCCATCTAACTTTCGTTAAACAGGGGTTTCAATTAATTAAAACTTAAATTAGAACTCTGTTCCCAGTTGAATTCCGATTGCGCTTCTTCCAGGTTTTGCATCTTTGTAATCACTGTTTGGGAGGTCTGCTCTTAATTTTAAGTTAGCTCCTTTTGTGATTTCTGCAGCAGCTGTAATGGCAATATTGTTTGCTTTTCCATACATATTGTATGAAAGTCCAACATTTGCCATATCAATTTTATATCCAACTCCAACTATTATTTCATTAGTAATACCTTTAGTATCAGCAGCTGTTACCGGTGCGCCAAGTCCATCACTTTCCGGTTTGGTAAAACTTAACATTTGTGCATTAATGTTAGCACCGGCAATTGTATATCCAGCACCAAGCCCAAGTATGCTGTCTTTTGAATCGCCGCCGGCATCTGGCAAAGTTATTGCTTATTTGAGCAGTTACGTTTTCATTTACTTTTGCTTTTGCTATTAAAAGAGCATTAAAAGCATCTGGATTACTGAGATTAGTTTCAACATCAGTACTAGCTGGTTTGTATTTACCTACCATCTCCAAAAGAACATCTACTTTTCCGCTTAAAGCAACATCACCAGCCATAACAAATGTACAAATACTAAGTAAAAACATTCCGACTAAAGCTAATATACTAAATTTCT
>JACQWU010000067.1:0-2649 GCA_016209155.1 Candidatus Desantisiibacteriota bacterium
AACGACAGTTTTCAGGAAGCCGATATTTTTGGTATTACCCGTCCTATTACAAAATATAACTATTTAGTAAAAAAAATAGATGAACTGCCCAGAATTATTAAAGAAGCTTTTCATATAGCAAGATCCGGCAGACCCGGACCGGTTCTCGTTGATCTGCCTAAGGATGTACAGGTGGCTTCTACGGATTTTATTTATCCTGAGACTGTTGATTTATCAGGCTATAAACCAACATACGAAGGTAATCCTAAGCAGATAAAACTGGCGGCTGAATTGATTAACGAGGCAAAACGTCCTGTGCTTTATGTCGGCGGCGGTGTGATAGCTTCCTCAGCAAGCGCTGAGCTTCTCAAATTTGCGGAAAAAATTTATGCGCCTGTAACTACTACATTAATGGCTATGGGAGCTTTTCCGGGAAATCATTATTTAAGCATGGGGATGCTTGGCATGCACGGTACTTATTATGCCAATCATGCGGTTACGAATTGTGATGTTTTGATAGCGCTTGGTGCGCGATTTGATGACAGGGTAACAGGGGATTTGAAAAAGTTTGCGCCGCATGCTAAGGTAATTCATATTGATATTGATCCTGCTGAAATAGGGAAAAGAGTAATGGTTAATATTCCTATTGTAGGCGATGTGAAATCCATATTAAATGCTTTGATTAAAAAGGTAGCGCAAAAAAGTAAAAGCGAGTGGAATGAAAATATAGATAAATGGAAAAATGAACATCCTCTTAAATATCATCAGAGTGAAAAAGGTGTTATTAAACCTCAGTTCGTTGTTGAAAAATTATGCGAACTTACTGATGGTGATGCAATAATAACAACAGAAGTAGGGCAGAATCAAATGTGGGCGGCACAATTTTATAAATATAAAAATCCGCGCAGTTTTATTTCTTCTGGCGGACTTGGAACAATGGGATATGGTTTCCCTGCCGCAGTCGGAGCTCAGGTTGGATGTCCCGACAAGCTGGTTTTTGATGTTGCCGGTGACGGAAGTATACAAATGAATATACAGGAACTGGCTACTGTTGTTCAGTATAAACTGCCTGTAAAAATTATTATATTAAATAATTGTTATCTGGGAATGGTGAGACAATGGCAGCAGCTTTTCTTTGATAAAAGATATTCACATACATGTCTTGACAGCAATCCTGATTTCGTTGCAATTGCAAAAGGTTTTGGCGCTGAAGGAATAAGGGTTACAAAACCTGAAGATGTTGAAAATGCGCTTAAGGAAGCAATGAAAAACGGGAAGCCGACTTTGCTGGATTTTCATGTTGCAAGAGAAGAGAATGTTTATCCTATGGTACCTGCGGGCGCACCATTGAACGAAATGATTGAATTGGCATAATAAAAGTCAAAAAAGGAGAAAAAGCAATGAAAGTTTATTATGAAAATGATGCTGATATAAAGCATCTTAAAGGTAAAAAAATTGCTGTTATCGGATACGGAAGTCAGGGGAATGCTCATTCTAATAATCTTCATGAAAGCGGTCTGGATGTAGTTGTGGGACTGCGTCCGGATAGTCCGTCTATTGCGAAAGTAAAAGAAGCCGGATTAAAAACTCTGCCGGTAGGCGAAGCAGTTAAAAATGCCGATGTAGTTATGATTCTTGTTCCTGATGAAAAGCAGGGTGATATATATCGCGAAGAAATCGGCCCTAATTTGAAAAAAGGCGCAGCTTTAGCTTTTGCTCATGGATTTAATATCCATTTCGGACAAATCGTTCCTCCGGATAATGTTGATGTAATTATGATCGCTCCTAAAGGTCCGGGGAAATTGGTTAGGACTACATATCAGGAGGGAAGCGGTGTCCCGTGTCTTATCGCAATTCATCAGGATGCCACAGGCCATGCGAAGGATGTTGCTCTTGCTTACGCCAAAGGTATCGGAGGCTCACGCTCGGGTGTAATAGAGACTTCTTTTCGTGAAGAAACTGAGACAGATTTGTTTGGTGAACAGTGCGTATTGTGCGGCGGTTTATCCGAACTTATTAAAGCAGGTTTTGATACTTTAGTTGATGCAGGATATGCCCCGGAAATGGCTTATTTTGAATGTCTGCATGAAGTAAAATTGATAACCGATTTGATCCATCAGGGCGGAATATCGTATATGCGCAGTTATATCAGCAATACAGCCAAATACGGCGACATTACAAGAGGTAAAAGAATTGTTACTGAGGAAACACGTAAGGAAATGAAAAAAATACTTGAAGAAATTCAGTCCGGAAATTTTGCCAGGGAATGGATGCTGGAAAATAAAGTAAATAGGCCGGTATTTAACGCAATATTAAAACGTGATGCGGAGCATCCGATAGAAAAGATCGGGAAAAAGTTAAGAGATATGATGAAGTGGATTAAAAAATAATTTGTTTTTTATTTGATAAATTAAAGCTTTTTTAGTATAATGACGAATTATAATCTAAGGATTGGAGTTTAAATACTTCAATATGGAATTTGTAATTTTATTTTTTTAACACAAAAAACTTATAAGGAGGTGATACTGAATGAATAAAGAGGCATTGATTGAAGCAGTTGCAAAAGAAGCAAGCCTTAGTAAAAAAGATGCAGCAAATGCAGTAAATGCAGTTCTTAACAACATTAAAAAAGGTACTAAAAAAGACGGCGTTCAACTTATTGGTTTTGGA
>JACQWU010000067.1:2659-9052 GCA_016209155.1 Candidatus Desantisiibacteriota bacterium
GAAATCCTCGAACCGGGGATCCAATTAAGATAAAAGCTTCCAAAGTAGTAAAATTCAAAGCAGGTAAAGCTTTTAAAGGCAGTTTATAATTTATTTATTAATAAAATACCCTGTGATTTTGCATGTAAATTCACAGGGTATTTTATTTTTTGTTAAATTCTTTTTTTAATTTTTTAAATATTTTTTTTACATCTACTGAAATAACCTTGGACTTTCCCACAATTGTTAAAAAACTTTCATCTCCCTGCCAGCGCGGAACTATATGTAAATGAATATGATCGGCGAATCCAGCACCTGCGGATTTACCAATATTCATACCGATATTAAAACCATGCGGTTTTAGGATGGATTTCAAAACCTCAATACATTTTTGCGTTAATTTCATTAGTTCGGTTATTTCATCTTCATCCAGATTTAAAATATCATTTGTATGCTTATAGGGAACAATCATTACATGACCTGTATTATATGGATATAGGTTCATTATAACAAAATTTTTTTTACCTTTTTCAAGGACAGGTGCATCTGAATTTTTTTTAGTTGCTTCGCAGAAAATACATTTACTTTTTTGGGAAGATGAGAGGTTTTCAATATAACCGCTTCTCCATGGAGCCACTAAGTATTTTTTCACTTAAAAATCTCCACCACATAATGATAATACAATGTTTTTTAATTAATAATATATTTCAAATTTAAATATCAAAATCACATATTAAAAATCATAGCTGATAGCTGAATTTAGCAGCTGATTTTTAGTTTTTCAACTATCTTTTTTATTTTATCCAGATTTTTACTGATTATTTCAAAAAACTGCGGATGATTTTTTTTATCAATTACTCCCAGAGCATCAGCATAACAGTTCATGCTCCGGCATATATAATTTTTCAGTTGAATGCTGTCATTGTTTCTGTAAGCTGAAATTGCTATTTTTTCATAAATATTCCCCATGTTATTGGTAATCATTGCAAAATCTATAGGATATTTGTCGCGTTTATATATTGATAATGCGGTCATATAAGCAGAGAGAGCATCTTTGGCATTCTCTTCACCTTCTGTCATCAGTTCCTGATATGCTGATCCTATATTCATAAGCGTTTCGGCATAATCATCGGGACTATTTGTTTCATTTCTTATTTGCAGTACTTCTGTGAATAAATCAATAGCTTTTTTTATATTGTCTTTATGATTTCCTGTCGGCAGTTCAAGATAAACCATCCCCTGATTGTTCAAAACTTCAGCATATTTAAACGGATATTGTACTTTATTATATATTTCCATAGCCTGTGAATAAAAAGATAAAGCTTTTTCCAGGTTTTGTATTCTGTCACCAAGTCGCAGTCTTCCATAAGTATTGCCAAGATAAATATTTAATTCCGCATAATCTTCCGGATTTTTTTTCCTGTCAACAAGTTCATAGGCTTCTTTAAAAATGGATAGAGCTTTTTCTGTATTGATAGAGGAATCACCTGTACGCAGGTAATAGTACGACATTCCTAAATATTTTTTTATTTCCATGAAGTGGAATGGATATTTTTCTTTACTGAAAATAGTTAAAGCTTTATTCAGGCTTTCTATTGCCAGATTTAGATTCTGCGCTTTATTTTGCTCAAACTTATAATGAGTTATTCCGATCTTTTTCCACATTTCTGCTATTTTAGGTATTATATTTTTTTCTTTGTATATATCAAGGGCATCATGATAAAGTTTTAACGCTTTTGAAAGATTAACATCCTTGTTTTCTTTTTCGGCAATTTTAAGATAAATGTTTCCTGTTTCGTTTTTAATTGTAGCAATATTTATTTTTAAATTTTTTTCACTGTATACTTTCAGAGATTTTTCCAGATAATCCAGTGCATTATTAAAATAACCATTGGGTGAATTTATGAATTTTCCCAGAACAAGTCCTATTCTGTAGTTTAAATCAGCATATTCTTCAGGGAATACTTCTCTGGAGAATATCTTTAAGGCTTTCTGGTAGTAATCAATTGAGTCGGATAAATATTTTTCCCCTGCCGTTTTATCTGAACTTGCATCATATAGATGAGTATAAGCTTCCCCGAGTTTTTTTAGAATAGATCCATAGCTTACTTCATTTTTTTTCTCATCATAAATTTTAAGAGCAGTGTTATAAGCTACTATTGTTTTATCGATGTTATCTTTATAATTTCCGCTTGGTATATTCATGAACATATTCGCCAGTGAAGAATATATTAATCCTTTTTCTTCTATTTCTGTATCTTCCGAAATCTCCGTAAAATAAGAAAAAAAGTCGTTTAATATATCTCCGGCTTTTTGTATTCTTAAAGATTGAACACTATTATTGAAGATTTCTATTATTTTTTCCAGCCCCTCAAGAGGTTTAAGCTGGTATAAATGGTAAGCTGCTTCATATGGATCGAATTTTTTAAAATATTGATAAAGCCTTCCGTGTATTTCCAGCTTTTTTTCCGGATCTAAAGATATATGTTTTAAACATACTTCTCTTATCAAATCATGGAATTTCCAGTCAACGTCAACTTTGTATCCATGATAGGTAAATACCATTCCCGCTATATCAACAAAAAAATTTGCTATTTTTTCATCATCACGCTCCGCAATAATAAAAACAGCTTCTTCATTAAAATAACGGGGCACGCCCATCCCGTAAATTACATCCTTAAGCTTTCTATCATAAAAAGTTAAAATATCATTGATTTTTTCAAGAAGAAATTCCGCAATTGCTTTTTCATTTGAAAGCTCTAAGTCATCCGGCGGCGTAAAATAATCAGCCAGTTCTTTGCTCGATATTGTCAAGTTATATTTTCTTATCAATTCTATAGCATTTACAGTCGCTTCCATTAAAAAAGGGAAACCGCTGGAAACATCAATTACTGTATCAACAAGTCCTTCATCATAGATTTCTTTTTTAAGAAGATAATTTGTTATATCTTCGTTTTTGAGTTTTTCCAGAGGAATACATTCTATCAAGGACAATATTTGAGGATCGTACTCTCCCCACATTGCTGAAAGCGGCTTACATGTGGCTATCATGAAAAAAACTTTTTTCCCCAGCCGCTGTATCATTTTTTTTACAAGAGAAATAATTGAGAAATCGCATACATCCAGATCATCAATAATAATTATGCTTTCATAACGTCTCATACTGCCGTGCTGATAAAGGAGCTCAATTTCATTAAAAAACAGTTCTTCCTGTTTTTTTGTATAATTTAGAATAAAATTTATTTCTTCTGATTCAAGATGATGCTTGGTTAGTTCGACAAATGATTTTACATCAATAATATTATTGTTATCTATTGTTCCTGATTCTCTGGTGAGCTCATGCTGACATATATCTTTAAATTTTTCCCCTTTTTCATGAATAATGTTTTTAAGCCGTATACTACTGGCCCTAAAACGTGTAAATAGACTTTGAGAAGTATCCCAGTCATTAATAATTTTGAAAATGAAAGAGACGCATTTATTCCTTAAACGATAGTTTACAAAAAAGTCAACATAAGCGACATATTTTGGTTTAAATTTAGCTTCTTCCCGTTCTTTAAATTGTTTTAAAAGACGGCTTTTCCCTATACTGGCAGGTCCGTAGATATTGAGTACGGGTTTTACCTGTGACGGAGGGAGCAATAATTTTTTTTCAATCATGGCAATTTCATTTTCACGGCCGCAGTAAATACGCGATTCTTCTCTCTTTTTTTCTTCAATTATATTTTTTTGACGTTGATATAATACTTCTAAATATCTTTCCATGAATGTTGTTCCTTTTTAATTATCAGAAACCTAAATATTAGCTTGTTCATATTTATGCGCTGTGCGTAATACAGTTGTTTCATCAAAATGTTTTCCCAGAAGCTGCAGCCCGACAGGAAGACCAGAAGAAGTTTTACCGCACGGAATTGAAATTCCGGGGATTCCCGCCAGATTAGCTGAAATTGTAAAAATATCCGAAAGATACATATGGAGCGGATTGCTTGTTTTTTCTCCGATTTTAAATGCAGGGGTAGGGGAGGTTGGAGTAAGTATAACATTCACAGATTTAAAAGCTGTATCAAAATCCTGTTTTATCAAGGTACGTACCTTTTGTGCTTTTAAATAGTATGCGTCATAATATCCTGAACTCAGCACATAAGTTCCCAGCATTATTCTGCGTTTGACTTCCATCCCAAACCCTTCCTTACGTGTTTTTTGATACATTTCTATTAAATTTTCTCCGCCTTTTGCCCTCATTCCAAACCTTACACCGTCATATCTTGCCAGATTAGCACTTGCTTCTGCCGTTGCAATTATATAATAATCTGCGACAGCGTATTCTGTGTGAGGAAGTGATATTTTTTGTATTGATGCTCCGGCTTCTTTGAATTTTTCTATAGCTTTTGTAATAAGAGCCCTGACTTCATTATCCATTCCATCTCCGAAATATTCTTCAGGGATACCTATTTTTAAATCTTTTATATCTTCATTTAATGAATTTTCATAGTCCGGAATATTTACCATAGCTGAGGTTGAATCTTTAGGGTCATGTCCCGCGATAATTTTTAAAAGTACTGCGGAATCATGAACATCTTTGGTTATAGTACCTATCTGATCAAGTGATGAGGCAAATGCAACAAGTCCAAACCTTGATACCAGACCGTATGTGGGTTTAAGCCCTACAACGCCGCATAAACTCGCAGGCTGGCGTATTGATCCTCCGGTATCAGAACCAATAGCAAGAATGGTTTCATTAGCGGCAACACTGGCGGCAGAACCTCCGCTTGAGCCGCCCGGAATACATTCTTTATCGCACGGATTATGAGTAATACCATAATAAGATGTTTCTGTGGAAGAACCCATTGCAAATTCATCCATATTGGATTTTCCTATAAAAACGGCATCTGCTGATTTAAGTTTTGAAATTATTGTAGCATCATATGGAGATATATATCCGGAGAGAATTTTTGATCCGCAGGTAGTAGGAACATCTATCATGTTTATATTATCTTTAATTACAATCGGGATTCCTGCTACCGGACTTATTTCTTGACCCCTTTTGATCTTTTTGTCCACCTCTTCTGCCTGTTTTAATGCTGATTCGCCAAGCACAGAGATAAATGCGTTTATTCCTTTATCCTCTTTATCAATTTGATTTAAGACTTCTTTTGTGATTTCCACACTGGAAATCTCTTTTTTTTTCAGAAGGCTGTTTAACTCGTGAGAGGTTAATTCATTAAGCTTCATTATTATCTCCTGTTGCTATTCTATCACTTTAGGAACCTTAAAACATCCTTTTTCTTTTTCCGGTGCAAGAACAAGAACTTTTTCCTGAGGCAGAGAACTTTCAGGATTATCTTCTCTATATACATTAGTAATAGGAAGAATATGTGCAGTAGGTGTAATGTTATCAGTATTCAAATTATTTAATTTTTCAATATATTTTAATATATCAGTAAGCTGTTTAGTGAATATTTCTTTCTCATCTTCATTTATTTCAAGTCTTGCCAGACGAGCGATCTTTTCTGTTTCATTTATAGTTATAGACATCTATTACTTCTCCTAATATAATTTTATATATTATACCTTATTATTTATATTTTCAAAACATAAATTTTATTTTTTTTTATTGTAGGGGCAGGTCTTGCACCTGCCCTTAAATCAATATAGAATCAAGAGAATACCAACAGCAAGAAGGATAACCGCAAGGGTTGCCCCTACATATTTGAAAATGTTAAAACCGATTGAGAGAAAAAGCTTTATGTGATAACATTAGAAAAGTTCACAGGTAAAATACAAAATATATGGAGGATGAAAAATGCTATGTAATAAAAATATTAATTTTTTTTTAAATCTTATATTATCCTGTATTATATTAATATCTTTAATCAGTTGTACTAAACCCGGTACTAAGCCTCTTAGAGAAGACCCCGGAAAAAAAACTGAAAAAGATCTTGAAGAAAAGAAAAAACAATTAAGGGACGCGGAAAAAGTAGAACTTTTAAGTAAAATTAAAGAATTAGAATATGCTACGAAACAAGCTAATGCTGAAGCAGAAGAAATTGCCGGACAGGTTAATATTTATGCTGCGAAACAACGTGTTGGTGTTATTGGAAATAATACTGCAGAAGCTGAAAAATTTAAAGCATTAGAAGAAGAAGCGAAAATAAAAGGTGATGAAGTAGCTTTGAAAGCTGAAAAATTAAAAAAAGAGTATTCTGAGACAAAAAGCAAATTAAAGGATAGATCTGTTTCTGATGAAGAACTATCAAAAATATAGTCCTCAGCACCGGTTGAAGAAAAACCAAAAAAAACAGAGCTTCCCGCAGCTACCGGAATAAAAGAAAGTATCCAAATTGATAGAAAAAGAGAGACCATGCCTCCAATTATTAGGACTGAGTCTAAGTCTGAGGTTGGGCTTGGGTTTGA
>JACQWU010000068.1 GCA_016209155.1 Candidatus Desantisiibacteriota bacterium
GATTACTTATGCATATGCGGTTACAAAGCGCACAGCGCGTGATTCAATTGGCTGGTATTCCCCGCAGCAGGATCAAACTCATACCCTTAATATAATTTATAATTATAAATTCACTAAAAAATTTTCTATCGGACTCAAAGGAAAATTAAATACCGGTAAACCATATACTCCTATTATAGGACGAGAGGAAATTCCCGGTAACCCCGGTGAGTACAGGGCAGTCTACGGGACTCTTAATTCTGAGAGATTTCCATTATATCATAAACTGGATGTGCGTCTTGAATGGCTTGTATCAGAAAAAAAAGATTCAAAAACAACAATGTATCTGGACTTGTTCAATATTTATCAGCATCAAAATATTTATAATTACGCATGGAATAAAGATTATACAAAAAAACAGGCAATTTATGACGCGCCATTGCTACCAATACATTTTGGAGTAAAAAAAGAATTTTAAGGAACTAAAATCATGAATAAAAAACAATTCATAAATCATAATAAAACTAAAAGTATAAATAATGGTATGAGCAAAGGGATAATGGGTTCTTTAATTATACATACCATCTTTGTGATTTTTTTGATAACTACACCTGTATCAAAGAAAAAAGATATTATTGTTCCTGTACAAAAAAAATGTGAAAAAGTACTAAGGGTAATTAGTATTAAAAATTTTGATGAACCGGTTAAAACTCAAATTACAAAAAAGGGGGAAAAAATTATAGTAAAAAAAGATTTAGAGGTAAAAACAAAAGAACTAATAGTTGAAAAAATCGAAATGAAAAATGTTACACAGGGATCGCAAAACATTGGAATTAAAGCAGCATCCCTTAAACCACAGCAGGTAATGCAGGATAAAGTTAATACAAACGATGAACCTGCTCCGGTTTTTTCGGAAATTAAAGAAACAGAATTTGCGGAAAAAAGTTCAGCTCCTTCTAAAATTGTTTTAAGTGAATCCGCATTCGATTCTAAAGCATCATTAAAAATAAGCTTTAATCAATCCGAGGTGGTAAAAGGGAAAAAAACATGGATTGGCAATGCTGTCGGGACAGGAAATTTGTCCGCTATAAAAAATTCTCAAAAAAGCATAACAAAATTACAAAATACTCATAGTAATGTCGATAAGTATAATAGTACCTATAATGCTAATATACTTGATTCAACAAATCTTGATGAATTCGGAACAGGCATTTACGAAGCTTCAAAATTAGATAATATACCGGAAATTAAGGAATATGTTGAGCCGCTTTATCCCGAGCTTGCACGCAGAATGGGAATTGAAGGTAAAGTATTATTAAAACTTTTAATTAATCATGAGGGAAAAGTTAAAAAAATTGAACCAATCGGGAATTTAAGTAAAGTTGGGTTTGAGGAACAAGCGTCTATTGCAGTTAAAAAATGGAAATTTTCAACACCAACAATAAATGGAAATCCTGTATCAATATGGTTTGTTCTGCCATTAGCATTCAGTTTAAATTAGAAGTGGTTAATATATGAGGAGTATCTTAAAATGATAGAAATTTTTAAAAACAGGGAAATTAAGTTAAAAGATTTTTTATACGTTTTTATTTTTGATACTATAATTGCGCTATTTTTAACACTTACTCAATTCGATGGTTCTTTTATTAAAAATTTTACTGATAATTTTATATTTTCACACTGCATTGGAACTCTTTGCGCAATATGTACTTCTTTGGCATCCAGATTCACTAAAACTTTTAGTCCAATTACACGATTAATTGCTATCATACTGGCAATGATTGCTGCAATTATTTCAGGAATCTTAATCGGAGCGACGCTAATTGGAATAAATATTTTCACCTATATCAATGAATATTCAAAATCATTTACACAATCGATTATAATTAGCATATTCTTCGCATCAATAATTGCTTATATTTTTATTTCTCGCGAAAAAATAACTATTGCAAAATCACAAATTCTAGAAGAAAAATTAAAAAATATATCAAATGAAAAAAATATTCTTGAGACAAACATCAGACTACTGCACGCTCAAATAGAACCTCACTTTTTATTTAATACACTTTCAACAATTTTAAATCTTATGGATTCTGATACTAAAAATGCAAAAACAATGCTGGAAAATTTCACAAATCTCCTGCGCGCTTCTTATTCAAAAACCATAGACAAAACAACCAGTATTTTTGATGAGCTGGAATTAATTAAAAATTATATTAATATTTTTAAAGTAAGAATGGGGAATAGACTAAATTTTAAAATTAATATACCCGATAATCTTATACAATATAGTATCCCTTCAATGCTGATTCAGCCAATGGTTGAAAATGCCATCAAACATGGAATTGAGCCAAAAATTGAAGGCGGTGAAATATTAGTAAAAATAAATACAAATGCGGATAAACTGTATATTGCAGTAATTGATACCGGTATTGGTTTTAAAATTAACAATAAATCAAATGGTGTAGCGCTGAGCAATATTAAAAAACGTCTGGAATTGTTATTCGGAGATAAAGCGCGGTTAATTCTGGAAGAAAATAAACCGGCTGGTGTTAAATCAATAATAGAGATACCTTATGAAACAAATAAAAGCAATAATAGCTGAAGATGAAGAAGTTTTAAGAACCTCATTTATAAAAAAAATACATTCATTTTGGCCTGAACTTATTATTTGCGGAGAAACAGGAGACGGACAGACTGCAATAGACCTGGTGGATGAGTATAAGCCCGACATCGCATTTTTGGATATTAAAATGCCCGGTTTATCCGGACTTGATGCGGCAAGAAAAATTTCAGGAAAATGCTTAATTGTATTTATAACTGCTTATGATAAATATGCTATTGAAGCTTTTGAAAACGAAGCAATTGATTATCTCTTAAAACCTGTAAATGATAAAAGATTAATTAAAACAATAAAACGGCTTAAAAATAAAATTGACAAACCAAACGCCTCATCTTTTGATATGACCGAATTATTAGATAAAATATCCACAGCAATTCCTAAAGCACCTCAATATTTACAATGGATTAAAATTCAACATGGAGACGGTGTAAGGCTTGTTTCCGTAAATGATATTTATTATATTAAATCAGATAATAAATACACATTGGTAAGAACAAAAGAAGGCGAATCATTAATCAAAAAAACAATCAACGAACTGGAAGAAGAGCTAAATCCCGAGCAGTTTTGGCGTATACATAGAGCCGCCATTGTAAACATAAATTACATTACAAAAGCCAGCCGTACATTCACAAATCGTTATGATATAAAATTAAAAGACATCCCAGAAACACTTACTGTAAGCCGCCCATATATACATTTATTCAAACAGATGTAATAGTAGCCCGATAATAAGATAAAGAAGAGATACTGACCGCTTATAGCCAGATATATCTCGAGGAAGAAATTCGGGCAGAAGCATTCAGCCGGAAGATCGATTCGTCTGGGCGTTATACAGAACTTGCTGC
>JACQWU010000069.1:0-1601 GCA_016209155.1 Candidatus Desantisiibacteriota bacterium
CAGATAATGCTGCGCAAGAGCCGGAATATCGCGTTTACGGTTGCGTAGCGGCGGAAGATCAAACGATTGCTCAGCCAGAACATTATAAAAATCACGGTTAAAACTGCCAGCACCGACTAAAAATTTAGCATTCCCATCCAATAAAAAAATCAAACGCACCGAAAGAATAATTTTTCTTTTTCCGTCCAGAGTCTCAAAATGCCCGTTTTTTATTGCATTAAGAAGCCTGATCTGCAGACTCTTTTCAAGCTCTTCAATATGAGATAAAACAATAGTCCCTCTTTTAAACTGCTCCAGATAACCCAAACGGCGGACAGGAGCAAAAGAAAAATGATCCTTCCCGTAACCAAACAACTCCCCTCCCCAAAGCTGCGGATCAAATCGCCGCACATCCACCTCAATATACGGACCATCACGATTGGGACTTTCAAGATGAATTTGTTTTGAAGCAAGTCTTTTCCCTGTTCCCGGTTCACCCGTTAAAAGCACCGGCCGCAAATTAGCCGCAAATTTATCAATAGCCGCCCTTATCTGTTCTACCTGATGCGACTCGCCCGCGAAATCCCCGGCTTTTACAAGATCCTCCTTAGCGCTTACTTTTGCCGTACGATCGCTGAATATACGCGCATTTTCAATAGCAATAGAAGCCTGACTTGCAATAGTCTCCAAAAGCCGTTCATCATCTTCATTAAATGCCTGCCATTCCCCGTTTATCTTTTTATCATAAACAGACATTGTCCCGATAACATTCCCCTTCATCAAAAGCGGAACACACAAAACAGAACGGATATTCAAAGAAATATTTTGCGAATAAAAAGGATCAGAAGCCGCATCATTTGAAATAATCGCTTTCCCGTCCTCAGCCACCTTCCCGGCTATCCCCTCACCTATTTTCTGAGTCACAGTATGAGCAATCTCGTCAGTAATCCCGTAGTAGGATTTAATACGCAAAACATCTTCCTGTTCATCCTTAAGCCGCAAAATAACCCCGGAAACCTTCATAAGCTCCGCGGTCAAATTAACAATTTTATATAAAAGACCGGGCAGATCATAAGAAGCATTTAATTCCTTGCCTATCCGTGAAAGAGCCTCAAGCTCATCAAGCCTGTGCTGAGACTCCTCGTAAAATCGCACATTCTTCAAAAATTGAGCTATATGTAAAGATAAAATTCGAAAATACTCCTCATCATCAATACTAAAAGTATTGGCTTTAAGCGCATACAAAACCATTACACCAAATGGCTTCCTGTCAATCGCGCTCATAAGAGGAAAAACCAAAGTAGAATTATACTCCGAATAATCCTCCCCAAATTCCTTCTCCGCCTCATTTTCAAAACGAATCGGTATCCTCGATTTCATTACATTATAGACCGGTAGGGGCATCCCTTGCGGTTGCCCTGCTCTTCTGACACAATTCACCTCCCCGTAACATTTAAACTCAGAGATGTTTTCCTCAGTCCCAAGGTAAAGCTCGCATAAATCAGCTTCAAAATTATCAAACACCAGTTCAACAATTTTTTCTTTTATTTCCTCATAAGACAAAGAGACCCCGGTAAGAAGATTGAGGTTATTTAAAAAAGCCAACTCCCGCTCTTTTTTCT
>JACQWU010000069.1:1609-9786 GCA_016209155.1 Candidatus Desantisiibacteriota bacterium
ATTCAATCTGCCTTTTATCCTCAACTTTTTTAACTGTCCCAATCTGATTTCTTGAAACCTTCAATATCCTATCCGCAAGCGCTTTATCAAGCATACGGTGAATGCGCGGATTTTCCAGTAATATCTCATCAAATAAAATCTTATCAAGCGAAAGAAGAATCAAATCTTTCGTAGCGCGCACACTGCGTGAACGCGGACTCCCCGTCAAAAGAGAAAGCTCCCCAAAATGATCCCCCGGGCTCATATGCCCGATTACACTCATTCCCCCATCATCATAACTTACAACCAGCTCAACCTCACCCTCGGCAATAACATAAAAAGCATGCCCCATCTCCCCCTGACGATATACATAATCCCCTTTTTTAATTACAATTTCCTCCGAAACAGAAGCAACAATCTCCAGCTCCTCCGGCCTCAACTTATGAAATAAAGGTGTATTCCCCAACAATTTTTTCTTATCCACTAAATTTCCCATCTCCTTAACTTAAATTAATGATTAACCGCGAATGAACGCTAATTAACGCTAATATTTTTTTATCTAATTCGCGTTGGGTGCATCCTTAGTATTTGTATACGCGCAATGTAGCAAAGGGCTTTAGCCCTGTAAAAAATTTATAAAATCAATAAGCGACACTAAAGGGTCTTGCTACATTTGAAAATATACAAAAAAATTTATAAATGCGGGGATACACCCATTCGCGTTTATTAGCATACTTATCTTTCACCTGTGCAACCTCATACAGAAAATAATAGTCTCAATCGCTTCCCTTTACGCAAATAATATTTAAACTCAGCCATTAAACCGTTCTTAACCGCGAATGCACGCGAATGTACGCTAATTTTATTCCCTGATTCGCGTTTATTAGCGTTCATTAGCGGTTCAGTACTCCTTTCTTAATAATCCAAAATCACCTTATCAATTTTGAGGGTAGTTTTGGGGGTAGTTTTAAGGGTAGTTTCTATTACTTCTTTAACTACATTTTTGCCGATATTTCAAAGCTATATTAATTAAATAATTTTTGGAAGCTCATGACTTCCATGAATAACAAGAACTAAATAAATTACATTCTTATTTATTTTATACACTATTCTGTAATTCTGATAAATAAGTTCTCTTATATCAGGGTTGCTATATTCAGGAACCAATCTACCTATTTGAGGAAAAGTATTTAACTTTTCAATTGAAAGCAATATTTTTTTAGCAAAATCACTCGCGTAGTATGGTGAATCATAAGAAATATATTGTATAACATCTTCAAAACTTTTTATCCCATCTTCAGTCCATATAAGTTTTTCTATTTTATCCATTTAGAAATCCTCTTTTTTGCATCTTCGTGACTTATAACTTTTCCTTCCTCGATTTGCCTTAAGCTAGTGTCAACTTTTTGCCTAAAATATATTTCTGCCATAATTTCATCATAATCTACTTCATCAGACAATTTTTCAATCATACTTATAACGTCCTGTTTTATATGTGACATAATGAACCTCCTATCAATTTACTTATTTTTTTCTGACTTTATTATAACCTATCCTAACAAACTTCTCAAATTTTAATCAATTTAAACTATTTAAACCAATACTTGCAAACCAACAGAAATAGGCGGGTCGCAATTCCTTGCAATGTCTGCAATTTGCGATTTTAAACTATTGGTTATACTTACCCCTTTTATCTGTCCGGAATCACTCACCCCTACAAAAATCTTTCCACCTATTGCATTCACAAATGCAATAATCTCTTTTGCAATTGAAGGATTAAATGACTCTTTAAACTCTATTGTCTGCCCTTCACCTTCCTGCAAAATTATTTGTAAATCCTGATTTGTTAATTTCATGTATTTATTCTCTTTTTCTTTTCTATTTTTTCTATTTAATTTACTTATTATACATCTCAATTTCAGGCCCATTATCACCTATTGACTTAAACTCATAAAATATTGCCCTGTTTTTCATCCTGCTAAACTTCTGCCGCATTAATCTAAATAATCTTTCTTCGCAAGTAGATATAATAAATTGATGTTTCGATTCGTTATCCAGAATAAGTCCCTTAATAACATCAAGTAGGGAATAAGCATTTAAATCATCAAAATGTGTTACAGGATCATCTAAAAGAATTGGGGAAAAAGATGACCAGGTTTGAGTTAAGGTTGCGGTCAAAAAAAGGCTTAACATAACTATCTGAATTTGAGATTCACTAAAATAATCACTTGGAAATAGTTTTTTACTTGCTTCTCTTTCTACATGAACTAAAATACCACCTTTATCTGTTGATAGCTCTATATTTCCAAAACCATACACTGACCTAAGCCTTTTTTGAATAATTGATGTTAATGGGCCATATTTATGCGTGTATTCTTTTAATGATTTATTTTGAACAGCTTGGAGTTCCTTGTTAATACGATTTACATATAATAACCATTCTTCTATAGATTTTTTTTCTAACTTTAATTTTTCAAGTTGTTTTTCTCTTTCTTTTATTTCAGTTTCACTTTTTTTGATTGCGACAGATTTTTGCATGGAATCTAATGCAAATTGAAAATTAGTAATTTCATTTTGCAATACTTCCAAACGAGCTAATTTTTTATTTAATTTTTTCTTTTTATTTTGTATTTGCTCTATATCCGTTGTAATATTAAATTTGAAATATTTAAATAACTTTTCAACTTCGTTTATACAATTTGAATATTCAACAATTTTTCCATTTATTTCCAAAATTTCTTTTTCTAAAACTTTTTTCCTCTCCAGTGAACTATCAATTTGTTTTTGTAAGTTCTGAGATTTAAATTGAGCGGATTCTAATTGTTCTTTTAAATTGTTTATATCATTGACTGTTTTATTAAGTGTTTCATGAACGGATGAATTTTCAATCTCTAGTGAAACCTGACGTTCCAATGCATCGTTCTTTATATTATTTAATTTTAAATGCAGTTCCTTAATCTTTAATTTAGTTGTTGATAACTTCTGTTCAAACTCCTTTTTATTACCGATATACATTAAAGAATTATTAAATTGTTCATCTTTAAAAACTTGCTGTTTTGACAACTCTTTTTGAATCAAATTTATTGAGTTTTCAATTTCTATTTTTTTCGAAAAAATTATTGCTGTTAAATTCTTTAGTATAACTGGTAAATTGAGGGAAGTTGCTAAATGCTCATATATTTTAAGCTTTTCTTTAGTATCAGAAAGTTCTTTTTTAAATTTGATATAATTCTCCTCTAAATTTTTGAGTTTTGAATTCATGCTATCAACTTGCTCTTTCATTTTTTTATGTTTAGATTCCATTTCATTAAATTCTTTAAGAACTATTTCTGTTTCTTTAGGCCTAACGCCTCTTTGCAATTTTAATTTTTCAATTAATTCTTGTTGAGATTTATGTGAAGTTCCGCATACCGGACAAATTTCATTTGATATATGTTTTTCTATACTATCAAGCAATCCTTGAAGCTCTGTCCCATTTTTTTGCAAGTTTTTAATGAATGTTCTCAGTTTTTCAATATTTATATATTTGGCTTTTAAACTGTCTTCTTGAATTGGTATTATTTTCTTTAAATCAAAAATTTGAATTTCTAATTCATGTATATTTTTTTCTATCTCAATTATTCGATTTAGTTTTTCATTCCAGTCATTTAAATTTTCCATCAAGGAAATAATCTTATTTAAATTATCTTCTTGCATTTTTTTATCTAGGATAATTTTATTTATGCTATCTTGTTTTATTTCAATCTCAGAATTAGTTTTTGTTATATCAGTTTGTAAAATTATTAATTGTTTTTGTATTTCTTGAAAATTTTTTATTTCCTGATCAATTTGCACCTTAAACAAATCATATTGAGCTTTATTATTTGCAATCCAATCAAAATTTTCTTTTATTTTATTAAAATGTTTTTCTTCCAACAACAACTTTTGATGGCTTTCTGTTATTAACACCAATTCTTTTTTATTTTTAATATATTCTTCTTCATTTTTTTCAATCAACTCTTTCCGTTGCTTTAATCCAATTTTTTTCTCATTAACTTTTTCTGTACAAATAATAAATTTTGGGAATTCAGTTTCTATCTCTTCAATTTTTTTTATATCAAAAGATACATCCCCTTTAGCAATTATAACCTCTGCATCCAAGCCACGAACTATTTTTTCCGAAAATTCTTTTGGGGGTTCTATCGAAATTTTAATTTCATGTGATATTTTATCAAACATCTGTTTCCCAAGTTCAAGGACAGCATCAGGTCTCTCGAAATGTTTCAACTGTTGAGTCAATTGTTTAATTTCTTCTTCTTTAGAGGCTTGTAAATCTTTTAATTTAACAATATCTTGTCCCTTTGCATTAACTTGTCTTTCCAATACTTCTGAAACTTTTTTTGTTTTATTAATTCCTTCAACATAATCTTGAAATGCAAGCATTCGAGAAACAACATCCTCTGGTAACGTTGAATCGTCTTTAATTTGTGAAGTTAATGATTGATATTCTTGCCCAAAGATATGTATCGATCTAAATAAATTAACTAAATTTTCGATTCTCATATCATGTGATTCTTCTTCAACTCCTGTTAATTTTTTTAAAAAATCAATTCTATTAATAAAATTTTCAGTGGAATTAACATTCATTCTATTATTTACATATCTTTCAAAAGTACTATTTTGATTATTTTCAGATATTGTCATCTTAACAAACGATTCTTTTTCAGAGGAATCTAAATGTTTTAAAATACTTTCTAATTTATTCTTACGTTTATCGAATCTGGTTACACCACCAGTACACATAAAATCTATAGCATCAAAAAATGATGTTTTACCTAAACCATTTGAACCATATAAAACTACTAAATCCGCATCAAGATCGAATTTTTGATTTTTATATGCGCGAAAATTAGATATCTCCAGTTCTTTTATGCGAACATTTATTTTACTTTCAAATTGTGAAGAATTTAAATATCCTGTTTCTGATTCAAACCAATTTGGAGTTTCAAACTTTCCTTTTAAACTTTCTTCAATAATTTTTTCAATACCTTTAAAATGCGGTACCGCAAAACTTTTTGCAAGTTCTGTTTTAACTCCATGCTTCATTAAAAATGTTTGAGCGCTAAGAGGTCTCTTTAATCCAATATTTTCAGGACGTAATGGAATAAAAGGAAGGTGCTCTAATTCGTCTTCAATCTTATTATTCCCATTAATAATAAATTTACGGCAGAAATAAGGATTAATTTCTACTTCATTAAAAAAATTATCAAAGCTTTTATTTTTATCCATTCTACAAAGAACTAAATTAAGATCAAAATCAGCCCAATCCTTTGAACGAATCGTGTATAGTTCTTTTAACTTTTGAAATGCTGAATTATAATCTTTTTGAGGATTCTCATATAAAGATGCAAAAGCAATCAAATAGGGTTTTATATCCATTAAAAGAAAAAGTGGTAAAAAATCGCTGGAAGGGGATTCCATCTTAAGATGTGTATCGTTAAAAATATTAGTTAAAGCTTCTTTAAGTTTTACATCATTATAAGTTGGATTCATATTTTCAAAATTCCTTTCAGCTCATTACTTAATTCATTTATATCCTGGGCTTTAATATATTGATCACGTAATTCATGGTAACTGCAATGCAAATAATTATTTTGTGGATTTGTTATGTTCGTATCTTTATTATTGTCATCAACATCATAAATTGATTTAACTGTTCTACTAACATATATATCGTTATTCTGATCCCGAGTAATTAAAACTAAAAATCTTTGTCCACTTCCCGGATAATGTTTCTTTATATATTGAATACAATTGTCATGTTTATTTCCGGATATAACAATAATATCAAAAACATTATTATTATTTTTCATAGTTCCATGTGTATGGTTATTTCCTATATCTACTGGAAAACAAGCTCCAATAATACAAAGAGAGTCAATAATAGTTTTTAGACTTAATTCTTCCTGTTCATCCCAAACATCTACAATTTTTTCTTTTGGATCATCTTCTTTACATATACTTCTCGATATAAAATTAGTTAAAAACTTTCCATCTTTATTTCTAATTTCTTTTGATATTGATTCATATGTTTGATCAATATTATTGTATAGTAGATATTCATCTTGATTACACAAGAAACATGATTTTTCATCCAATTTATCATTTATCCACTTTATAGATGCTGGAACAGGCTTGCCTGAGACTCTTGGATCATCATGATTATTATCTATCGGATATACAATAGCTGTTTCTATCGGCTGTTTTCTACCTGATGGATCTCTATTAAGAAAAATACGAGGGATAAATTTAAAAGAATGGATACATGCTCCTGCTTCTCTGAATAAAGCGTCCTGGCAGTTCCCAAGAGAATCAGTATCTCTAATTTTTTTTGTTGTTAAAGCAAAAGTTGGAGGACAAGCATTATCAATAGGATAAGCATTATTTGGAAATACCAATGAACTATTACCATGATTTTCACATTTACCTGGTTTATTATTCCCAGCAGTATTAGCGAAAAAAATCGTTCCATTTTCCCTAATAATAGCCGGGTTATTAGATGTATTAGAAAATAAATTTCGAGCATTCTCAAGGAAACTAATGTGATTTGGTTTTTCATTACACTGAATAACAAAAAACATATGCAGTTCTCTTCTATTAAATTCTGTATTTATCCAAGAATCGTTAATTTTATTTAAGACATAATCTATTCCACTTTTTTGATCAAATTGAGCAATCCAATCAAAACATATCAAAAATAAAAATCTACAAACAATTCCATTGCTAAATTTTGCAGAAAATAAATAAATCATGTCCCCTGTGAACATTTTATTGTAAGAAATATTTTGTTCTGGCCATGCAGCACTTAATTTTGGTTGAAGCCAGCATTTTAATGCACCATCTTCTTGTTTAGCCCAAAGCATACCGCAATTAATCCATTGGCCGTCAGGAATTGTAGTTGGGTCAATTCCAATAGTATCTTCATTATTGCAAAGAGTGGCATATTCATTTTTTGTTAAACCATCAACTCCACCAATAACTATAGTTCCATTCTGCCATGAATTATCTAAAAGAAAATTTTGTATATTTTGAACAACATCTAATCCAGGAATTGAATATTCCGGAAATATTGTGAAATGAGTTTTTGGACACCCGTGTTCAGCTTTTTTGGCAATCTCTAAAGTTCTTATTATTCTCTCTATCTGCTTACTTTTTTTATCTGGCTGCCAATGATAAGGTTCGCTTGAAGACAACTCCACATAAGGTTGCATAAATACCATACCAATTTCATTATCAGGTAAAATTATATTTATTGGAATCTCTTTAATATTCATTAAACACCTACCATTTTTTTTGTTAAACAAATTGACAATATTGAATAAATATAAAATAATCTACTAAAAAATCCTTAATTTTTATATTGGATAGTTTCCAAGTAAAATCCTTTCTTTAGTTCTTTTGCAAATTTTTTCAAGAGCAATAAAAGCTTCATCTATTTTTTTCGTATTTAATACTTCTAATAATGGCTCAATTGTTCTTTTATCTCCTATTTCTCCAAGTGAATATGCTATTCCCCGCTTAATCGAATCATTGGAGCTGGTACATAATATTAATAAGAGAGTAGAAATATCTTTTTCATTACCAAGCTTCCCAAGTACAAATGCCACTTGTGAACGAATACCAATATGTTCTTCCCCATTAGCTATAATTTTCAATAGTGTAGGCATAGCTTTATAATCATTTATTTTTGAAAGCGCAATTATTGCATTTTCTCGAATAAAAGGATCTATATTATCATCATTAGTAAAAATTTTTATTAAAGGCTCAAGAGCCCTCTCATCACCAATTTTTCCTAAAGCAATTGCAGCATCCTTCTGAATTGAGTAATCTTCATCACTATTTAAAACTTTTATTAGTGGCTCAGCAGCTCTTTTATCCCCAATTTCACCAAGTAAATGCAATATTTTCCAGCGTAAAAACGAATCCACTTTTTTATTAATTAAAATATATAAAAGTGAGTCAACAACTCTTGAATTTTTAATTTCACTAATTACAGTTGCAGCATAATGGAGATCAATTTTACTTTCTTCATCATTTGTCAGGACTTTAATTAAAAAATCAATAGCTTTTTCTTCACCTTTTTTACAAAGTGCAATTGCCGTATAACTTAAAACAAAAATACTTTCTTTACTATTGTCAAAAATTTTCAAAAGTGGTTC
>JACQWU010000069.1:9859-10584 GCA_016209155.1 Candidatus Desantisiibacteriota bacterium
CTATTGTCTTTTATTTCACCAAGTGCAATTATCGCATAGACTCTAGTCTCATCATTTTTTTTATTATTTGTTACTATATTTAACAATATATATAAAATTTTTTCATCTCCTATTTTTCCGAGTGCATATGCTGATTTCCAACGATTTTCATCACGTTCTTTGTTATCAGTTAAAATTTTTATTAATGGATCAATAACTTTATCATTTCCTACTTCACCAAGTGCAAATATAACATCAGTCTTATAATAGTCAGAGCCTTCTAATTCTTCGATCAATTTAGCAATAATATTATCCGATTTTATAAACGATAAAACATTTATTATCTTATTTTTAAGATAATAAAATTCTGTATGTTGATAGACTTGCCATAATTTATTTATAATAACTTCTCTCCATTTCGGTTCCGTAAATTCTGCATCAGCAATAAGTTTCCCATATAAAATTAACTTGCCATAAAAGATATCTTCCGGAACTTTTTTTTCTTCTATTGTTTTAATAAGTAATGAAGCATCTTTGCTTACACCTGCATAAAGCAAAATTGTTTCTTCCCACCATGAATCAAATAAATGATCAATAATAATTGATATTCCATCTTGCCTTTCTTTTAGTTCCAGAGAAGTAAAATATTCTTGAAATGATAAATGAAGAAAATCATAGGTATCAATTGATATTTGTTTTAAAAGGTAACTCCTCTCTGATATTTCAATTAAAAAAGGTTTTGCATC
>JACQWU010000070.1 GCA_016209155.1 Candidatus Desantisiibacteriota bacterium
ATGAGCTAAAAGTATGGGAAGAAAAAGGAGATTTTGGAATAATTAATACTAAAAATAATTTTTGGGGTAAAAACACAACAAAGGAAATGAAAGAGAAGGGTTTTGGGAATAAAATAGATAAAATATTTGATTATTTTTACGATCCCAAAATTCATATAGATAATAAGGATTACGCAAGAGATAAAGTGGATTTTAGAGACTGGGAAACTAAAGAAATAAAGATATTATTGAAACAATAAAAAATGTTGTTAAGAGTATAAAAAAAACAACAAATATTAAAAAAGGTGTAAAAAATATCCATAAGGATTTTGAAATAGGAATGTTATATACAATATTCATTGATTGAAGCTGTAGCCTGGTTGACCAGATAAAAGTTATAATATACATTATATAATATATAAAGTTATTGTTCGGTGTAATAACCTCAGAAATAATTGCTCCTGACGGCAAGAGAAGGTAAGGTAAAAAAGAGACCCCCAATAAAAGAAATAAATTTAATATATTCCCGTCATATTTTTTATATGAACAAATGAAATGATATATTGAAGCAAGAAAAATCCAAAAAAGAAAGTAAATAAATATTTTTGTAAATAAACCAAATACTACAATAGGTACTGCCCCCTGACTTAAGGAACCGTTTATTATTAATGATGAAATGGTCTGGGATAAAATGCCCATTAAAAAAATTGCAAGACTGAATAAAAATGATTTCCCGTATTCAAGATAATTTTTCATCCCCTCCTGCGGGTCTGAAAACAAATCGTATAATAATTCAGTTTGATTCATAATAACTCCTATTTCATCATATATTCTAATCTAAGTCTTGGTTTGTCTAACATTGCTTTAAAAGACAACTTGTTATCCAGTCGCTGATCAAGCACATCAAAGAGTTTTTCAAAGAAATCATAATCTTTAACTATTTCAGGATCTTCCCCAAGGTTAGACAATTTACCTGCAAGTTTTATTGCATCCTGTAAATTACCCAGTTCATCTATCATCCCCATTTTAAGCGCTTGTTCCCCGCTAAAAATACTTCCTGTTGCCCATTCTCTGACTTTTTCAATACTGGTTTTTCTCCCCTGGCTTACTGCTTTTGTAAATTGGTCATATGCATTATCGATAAGATTTTGCAGAATTTGTCTTTCTTCTTCTGTCATCTCACGGGTAACAGATCCAATATCCTTATATTTTCCGCTTTTAATCACTTCTGATTTTATCCCGATTTTTGTAAATAAACCTTCAATATTTCCCATTTGAGCAATAACGCCGATACTGCCGGTGATCGTTCCGGGATTAGCAAATATTTTATCGGCAGGACACGCAATATAATATCCTCCGCTTGCCGCAACGTCGCCCATTGATACAACAACTTTTTTCCCGCTTTCTTTAACTTTTTTTATTTCCTCATAAATTTCCTGGCAGGCGGCTACGCTTCCCCCGGGACTATTGATTCTTAAAACAACACCTTTAATGTTAGGATCTTTTCTTATTTTATTCAATTTTTTAACAACTTCATCTGAACCTTTAAGCCCCATAGACATTAAAGACTCATTGTCTTCAACAGTAATCGGCCCGTAAACATATAAAACAGCCAGCCCTTTTTTCTTGCTTATATTTTTTGATATTGAACTTAAAGATAATTTTACAGCGGATTTTTTTTCATCCGCTGCCGGTTTAAATATAATATATAACCCTAATATAATCGATATGATAAAAAACCCCATCAAAATATTTATCATTGCCTTTTTATTTTCCATAAAATTATCTCCTGATTTTATTATTTTTTCGCACTGTATACCCCAAATGGCCAATGTTTTTTCCTAATGTAAAATATTGTCCATTGGCAAATGATATCATCCCATTTTTCTCAAAATGAAATTTACCTTTTTTATCAAGCAATTCATCTGAAACTTGAACAGCAATTATTTCTGAAATAAACATAGTGTGTGTCCCAAGTTTTAAAGTTTTTTTAACAATACATTCAATATTAATAGGACATTCAAGAATAATAGGACATTTTGTTTTTAAAGCCGGAGCAGGTGTCAGATTCATTTCTTTAAATTTATCTTTATCCCTGCCGGAAACAACACCGCACCAATCTACTGCCTTAGCTTCACGCAAGGATGGAATATTTACAACGAATTCACCGGTAGTATTAATAATCTCATAAGAATATCGTTCAGGACGAACGGAAATTGACAGCATAGGAGGACTGCTGCATATAGTGCCCACCCATGCAATAGTGATAATATTTGGTTTAAATTGTTTTGTCCCGCCGCAGCTTACCATAACCACAGGTAAAGGCCATAATACATTACCGGGTTTCCATGATTGTTTTTTTATTGATTTATTATTGATCATAAGTTTTTTTTTCCAATGCTTGTAATATTTTTAACAATAATTATAACTTATTTTATACTCTATTTATTATAATATTCTATTTTTTACTTGTCTATACAAAATCTTATAGAATTTTTTTAAAAGGTTAAATATTCAGATGGTAATGCTTGGTCATTAATAATCATATCCGAAACTTGTAATGGCTCAGTTATTGGTGGTAATCGATATTTTGTAGAGACGCAAAATTTTGCGTCTCTACATTAGCTGTAATAATTTCCACCAATAACTTAGCCATTACCCCAGGGATATACAAAATCTTGACAAAAATGTTAAATCAGATTATACTACTAAAACTACAATTTCCTCAATATTAAAAAGTGAAAAAATCGCAAAGGTTTTTTATTCAACAATTATATTCTAAATGTTATAATAATAACAAGGGAAATCTTATATTATGAAAAGTATGACAGGGTATGGATATAGTGAAATTGATAATAATAATTATTTATGCAAAATAAAAATATATAGTGTAAATGCCAGATATTTTGAGTCGATAATTAAGATGCCTCAGGAATATTTAATTTTAGAAAGAGAAATTAAAAAAAATATTCAAAAATATATCAGCCGCGGAAGGATAAATGTTTTCATTGATCTAATAAAAGAAGACAATCCCAAAAATTATAAAATTAATTTTAATATGGCAAAAGAATACCATAATTTAATTAAAGAAATATCAAGTGAATTTAATCTAACAAATAATATAACTGCAATTGATTTGCTTAAATTAAAAGAAGTAATTAAATATGAAGAGACAACTCATGATATTGAATCTATCCGGTCATTAATAAATGATACACTGTCACAGGCAATAATCATGTTTGACAATATGCGTCAGGCAGAAGGGCATAAGCTTAAAAGTGATATTGAGGATAGAATTGATAATCTAAAAAAAATTAATACTGATATTCAACAAAGCAGAGAAGAGCTTAAATCTGCATCAAAAGAAAGACTTGAAAAACGTTTAAGAGAATTATTGCCTGATAATTATACAAATGAAACATTAATTAATATGGAATTCGCGCTTTTTATTGATAGAAGCGATATCACAGAAGAGACAGTCCGCATTGAAAGCCATTTAAATCAATTTAAGCAGATTATAAATGATGATTCGTTAAATATCAAAGGGAAACAATTGGATTTTATTTCACAGGAATTGAACAGGGAATTCAATACTATTGGTTCAAAAGCAAATTTTTACAGCATATCAGACAAAGTTATACAGGCTAAATGCGATCTTGAAAAAATTCGAGAGCAGCTGCAGAATCTGGAGTGAAAATGTCTAAAGGATTAATTATTGTAGTATCCGCACCTTCAGGAGCAGGTAAAACAACTATTTGCAAAAAAGTGGTAGCTCTTAATCCTTCAATAGTGCATTCAATATCATATAGTACCCGTAAGCCCAGAGAAGGAGAAATAAACGGTGTGGATTATTTTTTTGTATCTGAAAAATCTTTTTTTAAAAGCCGTTTATCGCGGGAATTTATAGAATGGGCAAAGGTACATGGAAATTTTTATGGTACACCAAAAGCATTCATAGAAAATTCAATCAATAACGGGCTTGATGTTATTCTTGATATTGATGTGGTGGGCGCATTAAAAGTTAAAAAAAAATATCCTGAGAGTGTTTTAATTTTTATCCTGCCGCCGAATAAGAATGAGCTTGAATCCCGTTTACGTAAGCGTAACACAGAGGATGAGGAAAATATTAAAAAGCGTCTTAATAATGCTGAAAAGGAATTGAAATATATTAATAATTATAATTATGTTGTAAAAAATATAGATCTTAATGAAGCGGTCGATAAAGTAAAAGCTATAATAAAAGCTGAGAAGAGTAATATCAAGCGATGGGAAAAAGTCATATAATAGGAGGCAATAATGGGTTATTTAAAAATGAAAACACTGCTGGAAAGAACATCAACACGTTTCAGATTAGTTATTATGGTTGCTCAAAGGGCAAGACAATTGACTTCAAGCAGCAATCCAATGGGAAGTAAAATGGAAAATGATAAGGCAATAGATCAGGCACTGCATGAAATTGAAGATGGTAAAATTGAATATAAGGAATTAAAAAAGATAAAATGAAAAATTTGCAAGTTAAGGAAAGAAATGTCAAGTGGAAATAAAAAATTAGTTTTATTAGGTGTATCAGGAGGAATTGCTCTTTATAAATCTCTGGAAATTCTTCGCGAATTTACTAAAAAGGGGTTTGATGTACAGGTAGTAATGACTTCAAATGCTGCGAAGTTTGTCACACCTCTTTCTTTTTCAGCTCTGTCGGGGCATTCTGTTATAACGGATATTTTTTCATCTGAAAGCGGTATACAGCATATTGAAATAGTAAAAAAATCCAGTCTTTTTTTATGTGCCCCCGCAACTGCCAATTTAGCGGGAAAATTAGCATCAGGTATTGCAGATGATGCTCTTACAACCATAGCGCTTGCCTGTACCTGTCCTAAAGTACTTGTGCCTGCAATGAATACAAATATGTGGCTTAATCCAATCGTGCAAAAAAATATGGAAATTTTAAGTAAATCCGGATATGAAGTTTTACCTCCTGTAAGCGGAAGTTTAGCCTGTGGTGAAAGCGGTCCCGGACGTATGGAAGAGCCGGAAAATATCATATCCTTTTGTTTGGATTTATTAACACCGGCCAAATTTTTTTCCGGTAAAACTATTTTGATTACAGCCGGGAGAACTGAGGAAATGATAGATTCTGTAAGATACATCTCCAATCGTTCTTCAGGCAAAATGGGATTTGCCATTGCAAGACAGGCTAAAGCAATGGGTGCCAGGGTAATACTTATCTACGGGAGAACTTCTCTCCCCCCTCCGAATGTGGATATTGGAATATCTGTAGTTTCAGCGGAAGAAATGCGTAACGCTGTATTAAATAATTTTAAAAATGCCGATATTATTATAAAATCAGCGGCAGTAAGCGACTACCGTCCTGAAAATGTTTATTCCGGAAAAATAAAAAAGACTGATGAAAAAATTAATCTGGCTCTGATCAGGAACCCTGATATTTTAAAGGAATTAGGAAGGATTAAAAATAATTCTCAATATCTTACAGGATTTGCCGCTGAAACCGGTGATATATTAAATTCAGCAAAATTGAAATTAAAAGACAAAAAACTTGATTTAATAATCGCCAATGATATTTCACAGAAAAGTATAGGGTTTGATAGTGATGAAAATAAAATTACATGGATAGATAAAAATAATAATATAAAATCTTTACCTGTTCTTTCTAAAGACAGGGTTGCACAGGAAATATTAAAAAAGATTGCCAAAGATTTGGAATTACATTGATTTTTATTTTTGTAGAGACGCAATGCATTGCGTCTCCTCTGCAATTAAGGTAATTATGGATTATAATTTGAGAGAAGAATTTGATTTATTATTAAATCAGGTTACAAATAAAATTGAAATTATTAAGGAAATAGGAATCCCTTTAATTTTAAATGATACATGTCATATTTTAGAGAAAATAAGGAATGAAATTAAAGATTGTCATAAATGTGTTTTAGCCGATTCACGAAATCAAGCTGTATCCGGAGAAGGAAGCTCCACCGCCCGCTTAGTTTTTGTTTCGGATTTTCCCGGTGAAGAGAGTAATAACAAGGGGAAATTTTATTTAGGCAATACCGGGAAATTGTTAAACAAAATCATCGAGGTTACAGGTATTGATGGCAGGGATGTTTATGTTACCAATGCGATTAAATGTTTTGTTCCTGAAAATCATAAACCGGATGATAAGGAAATTGAGTCCTGCAGAGAATTTTTATTTAAAGAATTAGAGAGGATATCCCCTGTTTTAATTTGCGCTATGGGTGAAATCCCAATAAAAGCCATTTTGAATATTGATGAAAAAATAAAAGACATGCATGGGAAAAATTATTTTTTTTCCGGTATAAAAGTTATTCCGACTTTCAGCTTAAATGATTGTCTTATTAATGAGGAACATAAAAGATTAGTATGGGAAGATATAAAAGTAATAATGAAAATATTAAATTTACCATTTAAAAATGTACTCTCAAAAGTAAAATAAAAGGAAAATTAATTAAATGAAATTAATAAAGAAAATAATTATCTATAGTTTATTTTTATTAATAATCATTATTATCACTGTTTTTGCGGATAAGTCTGATGACAGAATGGGAATATATTTTGAACCATCAGGCAATTTTATTTTTTCAAATGCATCCGGAGCTTTATTAAATAAAGGGAATCTTAAATTTCATGTGACTCATAAGGAGTTAACTAATGTTGATATAATGGTTAATATTGAGACTACAGGTAAAAACTGGAAATTTAATAAAATTAATTTAAAACCTAAGGATGGTAGTAAATTTTATTCCGAACCTTTTTTAATAGAATGGGATGGTTTAGATAAGGATAATAATCCGGTTGTAAGCGGTCAATATGTAATAAAAATAATCGTATTGGATGAGCAGGATAATGTACTTGAAGATAGTACTGGTAGTTTTTTTGTTGATAATAGTCCTCCTGAGATTCGTAAAATAGAAGTTAAACATGGTGAAAATAGTGAATTAAGAATAGAAGCTCAAATATTCGATGATTCAAAAATGGATAAAGTTATTTTTAAAAATACCACCGGTGAAGAATTAACCTTTCAATCTAACACTGCTTTAGAAGGTGAATATTTTTTGACACTAAATTCAGGGAAATTACTTAATAAATTACCTTTCCATGGTACGATATTAGCTAAAGATAAAACTTCAAATGTTTCCACCGCAAAAATTGCAATCTCAGTTAATCCGGATATAATCGTTAAATCCGATAATAACATTATGTACTTTAATGCAGGGATATTAGCTCATAATTTGAAAATACAGGGAAATTATTCGATAGGTACGCTTAAAGTAACAATTAATGAAAATTATGAAAATACATACAATCTTGAAGGAACTAATTGGATAAAAAAAATTGAAATCAGGAACACCTTTAATGATAAAATATTAGTCCCTATTTTGAATGAAGCAGGGGAGTGGGAGGCGAATGTCGGAGATTTTCTGACACAGGGAGAAAATCAACTGCAATATAATATAATAGATTATTTTGGCGGAATTACGCAAAAAACCTGTCCAATAACAATTGTTTATGACAGGGAATTACCTGTTATAATAAAAGCATATCAGTGGGCAAAATCACAGATTATGCTTGAAATGAGTGAAAAGGTAATGATTGTTCCAAATACAACATTATTTGAGGTTGAATTAACGAAATCTGCCGGAATGAAGAATACTTATAATGCTTCAGGTAGATTGATAAATAACGATATGAATATTGAAGTTCAGCCTGAACAGGAATTCTTAAATGCAGCTGAGAAAGGGGATAAAGTCATTGTAAAATTAACTAAAATATCCGATATCGCCGGTAATATGCCCGATAAAGTTGAGTCCATGGAATTTATTTATGAGAAATAGTAGGGACAGGTCTTGCACCTGCCCTGTTAGGGCTCGCGAAATATTAAATTTCAGGTATAATACCACCGAACAGAATCCAATCCGGTACTGCCCAGATATTTTTCCGTATTTCTACTAATTCATTACCCGCGTATACAATTAACCCAAAAGGAACAATTTTTTTTTGTTCAGTGATAAAAGCTTCCAGATTATGAGCATCAGCATAATTAACTTTATGCCCTGATTTAACCTCAATCGGTAAAAGCTGATTTTCACCTTTGATCAAAAAATCTATTTCCATTCCAGCAGATGTCCGGTAAAAATAAAGTTCCGGTTCAATTGGCTGGAGTTCTTTCCATTTGATCAATTCCGATAAAACCCATGTTTCATAAGAAGCATCGGATGTAACTTCTATTTCACCGGATATAATTTTATTAAGTCCGACATCAGGGAAATAAATTTTTGGACTTTTAATAAACCTTTTTCCAACATTTTCATAATACGGTCTTAATAATACACATTGGAAGGAAATCGAAAGTAAATTAATATATCTTTTTACAGTATTGACGGCATTACCAAGGTCTCTGGCAATTTCGCTGATAGAAAATAACTGCCCTGTCCGTGCGCAAAGTAATTTTTGAGATAGAGCAAAGGTATCTATATCATCTACCCGCCCAATATCGCTAATATCCCTTTCCAAATAAGTCCTGCGATAATCTTTAAGCCAATTAATTTTATCTACTATGCTTTCCTTTTGCCAAACTGACGGATACCCTCCCCATTTTTGATGTTCTTCTTTAATTTTGATGAATGAACGCATTGTTTCCGGAGAAATTATTGTAACAAGTTCGTTATCTTTTTTAGTTATCTCTTTGTTATCCCATATTTTTTGTAGAAGAGGAGTATTGTTATTATTAAAAACTTCTGATAATGATAAGGGCCATAAATTTAAAAGTGAAATACGACCTGCCAGAGTTTCATTTATTTTGGGAATTAATAACAGTTGTGAAGAACCTGTTAAAATAAAAATTTTAGGTTTATTCGTTTTTACTCTTGTCCCTTTGTCAACTATATATTTTAATGGTTCAAAAAGAGATGGGATTTTTTGTATTTCATCCAGAATAATTATTGGTGTGTCTAACGAATCAAGAATCCCAATGGGATTTTGTTGAAATCGCAACCTTTCATCCGGGTCATCAAAAGAAATATAACTATGGGCAAGGTTGGTATATTTTGGAAATAAATCTTCACATAAAGTAGTTTTTCCAACCTGACGCGCTCCGGTTAAAGCAATAATATTAGTTTGTTTTAGTTTTTCTAAAAGAATCTTTGTAATATTTCGATTAAAGTATTTCATAACCAGATAATATCATTCCTATTGCAAAATTGCAAGGTAAATTTGCAGTTGGCAGTAATTCTCATTTACTTGTTATTCCGAATTATATATACAAAGCACATAAAAAGATGTTCAATGCTACCAATAATTCCTACTTTGAAAAAGATGAAAGGGAGATTTGAAAACAAAAAAATATTATTGGCATAGATATTGCGATTAACATTTATTAACAGGATTGTACAGGATTGAAAAATATAATACCTGAATCTTGTACGAATATATAAAAATTGTAGTAGTCTGACTTATCAGACATAATAACAAAGTGGGATTACAAAAAAATAAAATCAGGAATTAACCTAATTGGTTAAAAATATAAAATATTTTTAACTTGAAAGTGTTTGGCGGTTATTAGGTATTTCGCTTTTCCACGTATTGCAGTTTCAATAAGAATATCATCATCCGGGTCGCGACATAACTTTATATGATTTTTTAAGGTAATATGTTCTGCGCGTTTTTAGTTATATTTTAATCGTAATTTAGTAAATGATATCTTTTCGAAGAAATTCAATGTTACCAATAATTCCTTCTTTGAAAAGATGAAAATGAGAATTTGAAAACAAAAACGGAATTCAGGCGTTCATTCATCTGTTGTCAGTATTTAGTAAATAATAAAAATCTATTTGACAGGATTAAAAAATTAATACTCGAATTTTGTATAAATATGTGAAAATTGTAGTGGTCTGATTTATCAGACCTAATAACAATACAGGTTTGATAAATAAAAAGAGGTTAAAAGAAATGATGATGGGGTTTTCGAATTATAATTTATTTTATTTTTTTATTTCCATTAATGCGTGCATTATCTGGTCAAGACGGGTATGAATTTGGTCGATGCGAGAATTAATTGTTTTAAAATCTTCTTTATACTCGATTTGCATGCGTTCAATACGTGTATTGAGAGATTTGATATCCTCTTTTAGTTCGACAGTTTTTGTGTTAACATCATTTTTTAGCTCATTAAATTTTGTGTTAACATCATTTTTTAACTCATTAAATTTTGTGTTAACATCATTTTATAGATAAGTTCTAAGGTAACTTTTTTAACTAAATGTTTAAGAGAAGCTACTGGCGGCATAATATAAATCTCCTTTAGGATTTTTTAATATTATCTCATAAAAGTAAAAAAAGTCAAGAAGGTGGAGTGGAAAAAATTTTAAATTTTGAATTATTAATTTTTAATTAGATACATTAAAAAATAATAGTAATACAGAAAAACTATTGACAGGATTAACAGGATTTGACAGGATTTAATATTGAAAAAAATAAATATATTTATTGTCTAATTAATTATATTAGAAAATTCTTATTTCCTCTCAGATTGCAGGGGCATTTTGTTTTACCAATAGAACTGCAATTGGGGTAATTTTCGCTGGGGTTGTTTTAGGATTTATTGGTGTTGGGATGTTAGTTGCAAAGGAACATATAATAATTATGGCATAAGGAATGGGATGGAGTCAAAAGTAAACTGAAAAGACGGGGCACTGTAATTACCAAATTGTTCTAATATAATTTTTACTTTGTAGTATTTCATCTTTAGATATTATTGGAACATTTAGATATTTAGCTGTTGAAGCAATTATTTTATCGTGAAGTTCCGGAATGTCTTTTAAAAGAATCATTTTTTGAAGTATTGGGTAATCAAGAGATACAAGTTTGAAATTTTCACTGGTATTGATTTTTTGAAAATTTCAGATGCTTTAAGACTTATTTTAGGACTGTCTATGAACCACCAGATAATTGCATGGGTATCTGCTATAAAGTTCATTATTTTTTTATACTCCTATTTTATCATAAATATTTTTTTGAGCATTATTTATTTCCTCGTCAGTAACATCCACTCCTTTGATAATACCTTTGAGCGAAATAATTTTTTTATTTTTGGAGGGCATGTTTTTGAGAATAACTAATTTTAGATTTGACAGCTCTTTTTCAATTATTTCTATTTTATGCAATACATTAATGTTGTTTTTTTCGATTATTTGTTGTTTCATCGTTAAGCTCCTTTTAATAAAAGGGAAACCTTTTATTGCAGAAGCACAAATATTTGCCGGAGCACGGTTTAATACATTATTTTCTTAATGTTATCCCCAATTTTTGTTCCAGATTATTTAATATTTTCTGCATTATTTTATCAATTTCTTCATCTTTTAAAGTTCGGTCAAAAGAACGGAATATTAATCTGTATCCCATGCTTTTGTACCCTGCAGGGATATTTTTACCTTTATACAAATCAAACAGTTTTATTTCTTCTATTAATTTTTTTTCACTTTCTTTTATCACTCCAAGCAATTCTTCATGACTGATATTTTCTTTTACGATTAATGACATATCTCTCATAATGGATGGATATATGGATATTGGTTTGAAGGTTTTCTTGTCTTTTGATAGAGATGCTATTAACTTATCAATGCTTATTTCCATGGCAAATACCGGATGATCAAACTTATAATTTTCAAGAACGTCAGGATGAATCTCTCCCCCAAAACCAAGCAATATATCAGAATTTATAAGGGAGAGACATTTATTAGGATGAAAAGACGGATTTGAATATTTATCTATTTTAGATTTATCCAGATTCAGGCTGTCGGTAAGGATCTCTAAAATACCTTTTAAATCATATATGTCCGTTTCATGCAGAGTATTATCAAAACCGTATGAAAAATTACCGGTCAATAAAATTCCTAAATATGTTTCTTCGTATGGGAGTTCAAATCCTTCTTCAGGAAGAAAAACTCTGCCTGTTTCGAATAATTTAAGATTGAAGTTCCCATGCGCAAAATTATAACCAGCTGCATTCAAAAGGCTCGGAAGAAGAAGTGTCCTCATCAAATTTTGTTCTGGAGTTAAAGGATTTCTGATTTTTACTGCATTTCTGCGTTTGTCATCAGATGAAAGACAAATTTTGTTAAATTGTTCTTCACATACGAAACTAAAGGAAATTATTTCATTCATTCCGCATGAAACAAGAGTATTTTTTATTTTATTTGTAATACTGACAGATAAGGGCTGCGGGGTACTGCTTATTGCAATATTCGGTGTATGTACCTTAATTTTGTCATATCCATAAATACGGGATACTTCTTCAATTAAATCTATCTCTCGATTTATATCATGTCTGAATGATGGAATTATAAAATCGACTTCATCTTCTTTATCTTTTTTCTTTAGAATAAAATTAAGTCTTACAAGTATATTTTCAATTTCGGAAACAGGGAGCCCAGTTCCGAGAATATTATTTACTTTTTCAGGACGAAGTGTAATTATTTTATTTTTAAATTCTTTTGGATATGATTCAATCATACCTTTTGCTATTTTTCCGTCTGCCAATTTTGATATTAGCATGGATGCATATAAAGATGCATTAACCAGTCCGTTTATATCCGTTCCGCGCTCAAAACGATATGAGGATTCAGTTGAAAGATCAAGTTTTTTGGATGTTTTTCTTATGGATGACATATCAAAATAAGCGCTTTCAAGAATAATAGTAGATGTATCATCTTTTATTTGAGAATTACCGCCGCCCATCACTCCCGCAAGCGCAATTGCTTTTTCTTTATCAGCAATAACAAGCATTTCAGATGTAAGTTCTCTTTTTACTCCGTCTAAAGTTTCAAATTTTTCCCCTTGTTTTGCCTGACGTATTTTAATGGTATTTCCGCTTATAAAACGCGCATCAAAAGCGTGCAGAGGATGTCCCCATTCGATTAAAATGTAATTAGTTATATCAACTATATTATTTATACTTCTTATCCCGATAGATTGTAATCGCTGCTCAAGCCAGAAGGGAGAGGGAGATACTTTCACTCCGGTTATAACTCTTGCTGTATAACGCGGGCAGAGATAATGTGCTTCATTTTCTATGGTTACTGATATATTAATATCCTGCGGTTCTTCGTCAATTTTGATCTCAGGAATATTAAGAGGAAGACGTAGAATACATGCTATTTCACGTGCAATACCAATTATACTTAAACAGTCGGGACGATTTGGAGTAACATTGATTTCCAGTATTGTATCCCTTAAATTCATTTCATCGATAAATATTTTTCCGATATTTACATTTTCAGGAAGAACCATTATCCCTGAGGAAATTTCACCCAACCCCAATTCTTTTTGAGAGCATATCATTCCATGTGAATATACATCTCTGATTTTACTTTTTTTTATTTTCAGCCCGCCCGGGAGTTCAGTTCCGCATAAAGCCACCGGTACTTTTTGTCCGGCGGCTACATTTGGAGCACCGCAAACAATTTCTAAAATTTCACTGCCGGTATCAACTTTACATAAAGACAGTTTATCCGCATTGGGATGTTTTTCAACCTGAATAACCTTCCCTACTATAACCTGCTTAATTTCATCCCCGATAGATTGCATCGACTCGACTTCAAGACCTGCCATCGTTAAGCGGTCAGCGAGTTCATTGGGAGTTATATTAAAAGAAACATATTCTCGAAGCCAATTATAACTTGCTTTCATAATTCTCCTTATTCTACTTTAAAATTGTTGTAAAAATCTTAAATCATTATCAAAAAAAAGTCTTATATCCGTAATTCCGAATTTCAGCATGGTAATTCGTTCTATCCCTATTCCGAAAGCAAAACCGGTATAGATTTCACTGTCGTATTTGACATATTTAAATACTTCAGGATCAATCATCCCGGCGCCCAGGATTTCTATCCATCCGCTATGTTTGCATACTCTGCATCCTTTTCCTCCGCATATAACACATGATATGTCTATTTCCGCGCTGGGTTCGGTAAAAGGAAAAAAACTTGGTCTGAACCGGAGCCGTGTATTTTTCCCGAAGAATTCATGAAGAAAAAGCTCAAGAACGCCTTTTAAATCCGTAAAAGAAATATTTTTATCCACCATGAACCCTTCAATCTGATGGAACATGGGAGTATGAGATACATCTGAATCACAGCGGTATACTTTACCCGGAACAATCACACGCAGGGGAGGATTTTCAATTTCCATGGTCCTCACCTGAACAGGCGATGTATGTGTACGCAGAATAATTTTATCATCCACAAAAAATGTGTCCTGCATATCTCTTGCGGGATGATCCGGCGGAAAATTTAATGCTTCAAAATTATAATAATCAAGTTCTATCTCAGGTCCTATTTTTATTTGAAAACCGAGCCGTGTAAAAATGTCAATTGTCTCGTTTAAAACTTGCGTGATAGGATGCAGTTTCCCGGGAGGATTTTTTTTGCCGGGTAAAGTTATGTCAATTATGTCTTTAGCTAATTTACCGGCTTTTTCGCGTGATTTGATGGCTTTTCCTGTTTCATTAATTATCTCGTCAAGTTTGCCTGCGGTTTCATTTGCCATTTTCCCGGTTTCACGTCTTTATTTTATCAAGTTCATCACTATTTTTACAATTAGCGCATGCTTCTATACATTCTTTAATTATTTCATCAGATTTTATATCCATATAAAATATTCTCCCGAAGCTAAATTTATTTTGATAATAGATAAAAGAAGTCTTTGTTGTTTGAAATTAAAAAATAATGTATATAATAATTAATTATAGATAATTTGTCAATACATCTTCAGTCCCATCTTTATTTTATTAAGTATCACAGATTCACACTCCTGGAATACTCCGGTTCCATGAACCATGATGATATTTCTGCTTTTTTCTGCTTTTTTTCCACAAGGGAAAAAGTCAGTAAAATGTGGAATTTGCCAATTAACATTTATATGTTTTCATGTCAAACTAATTCTAATTATAGAATTTAGGAAATATTAATATCAGGAAATATTAATAAATGAATATTAAAAAAAAATCAACAATTATAAAAAAAAGAAAAATACTTTCATGTCAAAAAGGATTACTTCTATGGTTCACCGGACTTCAAGGTGCAGGAAAATCAACATTAGCACATCGATTAGAAATCGAACTTCATAATAAAGGTTATTTAACAACTATTATTAATGAAAATAATTTGAAAAATCTGGGGCTTACCACTGAATTCAATACTGAAAATATTAAAAAAATAGGAGAAATTGCTAAACTTTTTGTAGATAGAGAAATAATAACAATATCAACATTTATTTCTCCATATAAGAATGATCGTGAAAAAATACGTAATCTTTTCAAGAATAGTGATTTCATGGAAATATATGTAAAATGTTCATTCGAAATATTAAAAAGCCGAGAAGAAAAAGGATTATTTAAAAAAATCAACACAAATGAATTTTATAATTTTTCAGCACGTTATGAGGAGCCGGTCAATCCTGAAATTACATTAAACACATCAATACTTACAATAGAAGAATGCTTAAAAATTTTACTGATTTATCTTGAAAAAAAGGGAGTTGAATAAAATACCTGTCCATTACGATTTTGATTCAGAGCGATTTTATTCGACCAGTAAAATAAAACATTTATCATTTCAAACTTTTTTATGAATCCTACCAACCCGGGTAATCCATGACCAAAAAAAATAATTGACAATCATAATAAAATAAGTATACTAAACACTTTAGGTTAATATTTATTTAACGTATTTTTAAGGAAAGGAATATTATGGCATTAGATAGAAACAAAAGAAAGTGGCGCAGAATTAGTATTATAGCTATAACTGTTATTTCTCTTATTGCTCTTTTACCTACTTTTGGGATTGTGACTCCAGGCTTGTGGCAAAAGGTTTTTCCTGAAAATAAAATTTCATTGGGACTTGATCTTCAGGGTGGAATGCATGTTGCCTTGCAAGTGGAAACCGATAAATTACCTAAGGAAGCAAATAAGGATGAGGCAGTAAATGTTGTTCTGGAAGTTTTACGAAAACGTGTTGATGAATTTGGAGTATCCGAACCAATAATACAGAGAGAAGGTCTGGATAGAATAATAATACAGCTTCCCGGTATAAAAGATTCTGAAAGAGCTCTGGCTCTTATTGGCAGGACTGCTCATCTTGAATTCAGACTTGTAGCTGAAGACGGTAAACTGGAAGAGGCATTAAAAGGAAATGTTCCGGAAGGGGAAGAAGTCGTAAATATGAAAACAACAGCATCATCAGGCAAAGTTTCATCTCAACCGTTTCTTCTGAAAAAAGAAGCAAAGGTTACCGGTGCTGATTTAATAAATGCTAATGTTCAAATCGGCGGTGAATGGAATGAGCCCTATGTTCAGCTTGAATTTAATGACGAAGGCGCTAAAAAGTTTGGAGTCTTAACAAGTGATAACATAGGTAAGAGACTCGCAATAGTATTAGATGGTATTGTCCATTCTGCTCCGAACATAAGAGAACGAATTCCAAACGGCAAAGCCCAAATTTCAGGATCATTTACTATGGAAGAGGCAAAAGACCTTGCTATAGTCCTACGAGCCGGAGCTTTACCGGCTCCTGTAACTATTGCTGAAACACGCATGGTTGGACCTTCTCTTGGAAGAGATTCAATCCGCAAAGGGATTATGGCAAGTATAGTCGGGCTTGTTTTAGTACTGCTTTTTATGATTATGTATTATAAAGGATCGGGATTTATTGCTTTAACCGCACTTGTTTTAAATATTATAATTTTGCTTGCCAGTATGTCAATTTTTAAAGCCACCCTCTGCGGGCAGGGAAAACAATTCATACATGTGTTGATAATGGCTATGATAAAGCTTTTAGCAGTATCTTTGACTCTAATCTGACTACACTCATAACTGCCATTGCATTATATATTTTCGGCACAGGTCCTGTAAAAGGTTTTGCAGTAACCCTATCATTAGGTATTGTAATCAGTATGTATACGGCAATACTTGTAACAAGAGAAATTTACGATACTCTGCTTGATTCAGGGATGAAACACATAAGTATTTAAAAGTTTGTGTTGACAGCAATAAAGGTTGGATAGCTGTTTAATTAACTATCAGGATAAATTAATAATCGTATAGAAAGGAAAAAATATGGAATTTTTTCATGGAACTAGTTTTGATTTTATGAAATTCAGTCAAAGTTGATGAGATAAGAAATGTCTTATCCAAAATAAATTTAGGTGATAGTGTAATTCAACAATATGGCGCGGAAAACGAAATTCTTATTCGTGCGCGGAATAAATCAGAAAAAGAAGGCAATAAAATAGATAAAGTAATTGAAAAAGCCTTAAAAGATAATTTTAATAATATTAATCCTATTCAAGTTCAGAGAACTGAATATGTCGGTCCAATTGCAGGAAAAAAACTTACCAGTGATACTATAATGGCAGTTTTATTATCAATGGTAGGAATCCTTATATATGTAACATGGCGTTTTGAATTTAAGTATTCGCTTGGAGGTGTGATGGCGCTTTTTCATGATGTTTTGATTACCCTGGGATTTTTTTCTATTCTTAACAGAGAAATAAGCATTCAAGTGGTTGCGGCGATTTTAACACTTGTCGGTTATTCAATCTGATATAATTAATGTCAGTATAAATAACACTCTTGGCAGAACAGTAAATACTTCTTTGACAACCCTATTATCTGTTGTTGCTTTATTTGTTTTCGGAGGTGAAGTGCTAAGAGATTTTTCGCTTGCGCTTTTAATAGGGATTATCACAGGAACATATTCTTCAATTTATATTGCTTCTCCTATTTTAATAGACTGGGAAAATTTTTTCGAAAAGAAGAAATAATTTTGATCTTTGAAAGGTTTAAACAAAAATATAAATATGGCAAAAATACGTCCATTTACTGGAATAAGATATAATCTTAATTTAATTACGGATATTTCTTTAGTTACATCTCCACCCTATGATGTGATTTCACATCATGATCAAAAGATGTATTATGAAAAACATGAAAATAATATTATACGCTTGATACTTGGTCTCGAATATCCGGGGGATAATGAGACAGGCAATAAATACACACGGGCAAAAAATTATTTTAAAGATTGGCAGAAAAAAGATATCCTTATTTCTGATGATACTCCTTCAATCTATTTATATTCTCAGGAATTTACACTGAAAGGACATAAAGAAGCGCAAATACTTCATGGATTCATTTGTCTCGTTAAACTGGAAGACTTTTCATCCGGTATTATTTGTCCTCATGAACAGACTCTTTCCGCTCCTAAAAAAGATCGTTTTGAGCTTATGCGTAATTGTGAAGCAAATTTCAGCCAAATATATGGATTATATTCCGATAAAAAATTCCAAATCGAGAAATTTCTAAATCCTATATTTAAAACTCCTCCGCTCATAAAAACACCGGATAAAGATGGAGTAAAAAATGAACTCTGGAAAGTATCAGATATAGATGTTATTAATCAGATTACAACTCTTATGAAAGATAAAGTTATTGTGATTGGCGACGGACATCATCGTTATGAAACAGCGCTTAATTATAAAAACGAGAGAAAAAATAATAATCCTTCTCATACAGGGCAGGAACCCTATAATTATGTTATGTTTATGCTGGTCAACGCTGAGGATCCAGGATTAACTATATTGCCGACACACCGTCTGCTTCACAACTTATCTGATTTGAATATGAAAAGTCTTATGAATCAGATATCCGAATATTTTGAAATTACAAAATTGGATTATGATATTGAGAGTGAAATTACAATTTCAAGAAAGATGGTGGAAATTGGTAAAACAAAGCATGCATTTTGTCTGTATGCAGGAAAAGATGATTACTACTTATTAGTTTTAAAAGATGAAAAAGCGATTGAACGTTATACAGATAAATCCAAATCAGATGTCTGGCAAAAATTAGATGTTGCTATTTTGCACAATTTTATTATAGAGCAATTTTTGGATATTGGTCATCATCATTTAAAAGATGGTAAACATATTGTATATAACCATAATTTTAATGATTGCATAGAGAGAGTTAATAAAGGAGAATTCCAGCTTGCTTTATTCCTTAATCCTACTCACCCGGATGAAGTAATGGAAATTTCAGGACAAGGTGAATTAATGCCGCAAAAATCCACATATTTTTATCCTAAACTTTTAACAGGATTAGTTATTAATAAGCTATAAAAAATAAAATGATTGAGGAACAAAATGTTTAGTATAAAGATTAAATTTATATTATCATTTATAGCTATATTTTTTATTTTTAAAATAATAACAATCTATGGTACAAATGAAAATCAAAAAACCTCAGAATCAGAAAAATTCATAGTTAAAATAGATATTTCCTCATGGATACAAAATAGTCTTAAATTTAGCTTTGACAGCAAACACGCAGTTTACGCGGCTAAAAAAGGGAATAAATGGTTTGTTATAATTGATGGAATAAAGGAGAATAAATACGACGGAATTTTGTCGGATACCCCTATTTTCAGCCCCGATAGTAAATCTATAGCATATGCGGCGCAAAAAAATAGTAAATGGATCGTAGTAGTTGATGGAAAAGAAGGTAAGGAATATGATGGCATAGGTTCTATCCCTGTTTTTAGTCCTGATAGTAAACGTGTTGCCTATACTGCAAGGCAGGGCAATAAATGGTTTGCAGTCATTGATAATAAAGAAGATAAATATTATGATGGTATAGTATGTAGTCCTATTTTTAGTCGCAATAGCAAAAGAATTGCCTATACCGCTGTGATAGATAATAAACAATTTATTGTTACAGAAAGCGGAGAAAAAATTAAATATGATGGTGTCGGATGCATACCTTTTTTTAGCCGGGACAATAATAATATAGAGCCCCTGTACCGGGATGATAATCTGAAAAATCAGTTTGTATTAACAGATTTAAAAAGGCTGGAACTCTACGATGGGATAACCTCCGGCACTCCGGTCTTTGGGCCTGATACAAGACGCGCGGCTTATATTTACATTTCCGGTCAATTTAAAAAACGATTTGTTAATATGTATAAAAAGGAAAATGTTACATGGTCAGGGGACCCTGTTTTTAGTCCGGATAGCAAACAGTTAATATATACAGCCAGAGTAGGGGATAAATGGTTTGTTGTTATAAATGACAAAGAAGAAAAAAAGTATGATCAAATCACTTCAGGCAAAATTCTTTTTGATCCTGATATTAAGCTGATAGCTTATTCATCAGGTCAATATAAAAAACGGTTTTTAGTTGTAGACGGGAAAAATGAAAATGAATATCCGGGTATTGTGCCCGGAAATCTTATATTTAGTCCTGCAGGCTCGGGAATTGCATATACTGCAAAGAATGGGAATAAATGGTGTGTTGTTATTGATGGAAAAGAAGAAAAATATTACGATGGTATTATTGCAAAGAATTTGATATTCAGCCCTAATAATAAATATATAGCTTATGGAGTAAGAGAAGGTAATAAATACAGCATGGTTATAGACGGTAAAGAAGGGGAATACTATGATGACATTATGGCAGGTACTCCAATTATAAGTTCTGATGGACTCAGAATAGCCTATATAGCAAAAAAAGGCAGTAAATGGTTTGTTGTTATAAATGGCAAAAAAGAAAAAGAATATAATGCTGTCGGAGCCGGCACTTTAATTTTTAGCCCTGACAGCAGGCATTTAGTATATGCGGCAAGAAAAGATGATAAGTGGTTTATTGTTAAAGACGGGATAGAGGAAAAAAAATATGATGAAATTGTTGCGGATACAATTGTTTTCAGCCCTGACAGCATGAAATTTGCATATGCGGCAAGATCGGGAGTTAAATGGCTGGTGAACAATAGCGGTAAGGAAGAAGAAAAATATTATAATTGCATTATGGCAGAAAATCTAATTTTTAGCCCCGATAGCAGACATCTTGTATATGCTGCGCAGGGAATCAGGGGTAAGTGGTTTGTGATTGCTGATGGTAAAGAAAAAAAAGAATATAGCGAAATAATAACCAGAATAATTTTTGATTCTGATACCTGCTTCCATTACCTTGCAGGACAGGATAATTCAATTTATCTGGTGGAAGAAAAAATAGATTAATAATTCATCCATGATGGGAACCATATATTGCAGTCCCAGTCAACAATAATTTTTCTATCATCAAAATCAGATGTGGAAATAAAGCTCATCCGTCTTCTCATATAATCTTTATCAGATAAAGTGCTTATTAAAATTTTTTTATTATCAGGAGAAACAAAGACATAATCATCCTTAAATAGACTTTTATCTTTTGCGATAGCTGAAAATTTTCGTATTGTCTGAGATTTTGTATCGTATTCGTATATTTGAGGAGGAGTTGAATAATTATTCATAATGAAGTATATTTTTTCACCATCAAAAGAGAAATTCGGGCAAAATTCATTATTATCGCCGACAATGTACTTTGGCGCGCGGGAATTTGGGCGTAAGGAAAATGCTGAAGTTGCTAAATCTATTTGTGTCATAGCTTTCTCATCAAATAAGGGCTCTTCACCAGTCCCATCTGAGTTTATTATGAAAATTTGTATTTTTTTTAAGCGTTGTGATTGGAAGATGATTTTTTTTCCATCCGGAGAAAATGAAGGATAGGAATCTTCAAAATTATTATTAGTAAGTCTTTTTACGTTTTTTCCATCTCCATCCATAATATAAATTTCACCATTCCCATCCCGATTGGATTGAAACACAACCTTTTTAGAATCAGGGGACCAATTCGGAAAAAAGTCATTATGATTTTCACCGTCTGTTAATTTTATCCGGTTTTTACCTTCATCATCCATGATCCATATTTTGCTTTTTTTATATCCGGTTGTGCTGAAAGGAATAGAACAAAAAAGGATTTTCTTTGTTTTTTGAGACCAGCGCGGCCAGAATTCAAAATCTTTTGAATTGGAAAGGTTTTTTACTCTTTCGTTTCCCATGTCCATTATGTATATATTGCTGTATCCCGTAATATCAGAATTAAACAATATATATTTATTTT
>JACQWU010000104.1 GCA_016209155.1 Candidatus Desantisiibacteriota bacterium
TGCTATAGAAACAACATGAATGAAATTTATAATGCTTGGAGATAGAATTAATGTATTGCGCAATAAGCGAGATTTATCTCCATATAAAGCAATTAATATTACAAATGGTATAGGTAAAAAAACAATTAAAGGTAATGTCATATTTCCCTCTCTAATTGGGAAGTAAAAAATGGAAAATGGGAAGTGAAGCAAATCTTACAATTTAATTCCCATTCCCTTATTTCCTATTTCCCATTTATTCTCACCATTTCATTAAATTTACTTCATCAATATCAAAAGTTTCTTTATTTCGATTAACAGCAATAAAAATTGCCAGGCCAATAGCTGATTCACATGCTGCTATTGCAATAACAAAAATTGAAAAAATCTGACCATCCAGATTAGACAGATGCCTTGAAAAAGCAACTAAATTTAAATTAACCGCATTAAACATGAGTTCAATGCACATCAAAATTATAAAAATATTTCTGCGTATAAGCATCCCCGTAAGTCCAATAAAAAATATTATTGCTCCTAAAATCAGATAATGATCTAATTGTATCATATATTTTTGCTCCTATACTATATAATATTTATTTTCCGGATTCCGTCATAGGACTTCTGCTTTTTCTTTGCCTTATTCTTCTTGTTGACAGTACAACAGCGCCTATCATGGAGACAAGAACCACCAATGAAATTAATTCAAAAGCAAATAGATATTCACGATAAAGCACCTGCCCTACAGCAACAGTATTACTTATTTTAGCAACTTTTTCAGGGGTAAAAATTCCTTTTGTTCCTTTAAATACTGTCTTTGAAAGCAGATATATTACTTCAATAAATAATATAATCATTACTACGAGCGCAATATATCTCTGCTTGGTAAACCTTGGTTCTCTCTGGCTTTTGGGAATATTTATAATCATAACAACAAATACAAACATTACCATAATTCCGCCTGCATATAAAAATATCTGTAGTCCGGCAAGAAATTCTGCTTCAAGTGATATAAAAAGTCCTGCCATTGCAACAAAAAAAAGAATTAAACTAAGAGCGCTATGAACAACATTCTTCTGTGTCACCACAAGCAAGGCAGTAAAAAATGCTAACGTTCCAAAAATGTAAAAAACCATAAATTTATTCCTCTTTCACAATCAATATCATTTTTTAGTTTTTTCTATTACTCCGCCTTCATCATTTATCATATATTTTTTTACATTATCTTCAAGATGAGCAAGATCATATATTAATTCTTTTTTATCAAAAACAGATAATTCATAACCGCCAGTGAGTATTATTGCCGACCTCGGACAATATTCAGCACATAATCCGCAATAGATGCAGCGTGAAGCATCTATTTCAAACTTCTCTATAAGCTTCTCACCTTTCTCATTTTCCTTACCGATTATTGTAATTGCTCCGGCCGGGCAGACATTTGTACACATACAGCATACTGCGCATTTTTTAGTATCTAATCCGGGTGCCCCTCTAAAACGCGCATACGGCCTCCATTTTTCTTCAGGATACTGCATGGTCACAATTGGTTTAAAAAGATGCTTAAATACTACAGTCATCCCATGCCTAAAATCATTAAGAAAATATTTAGTTATTGACATATAAACTTTCCCCAATTGATAATACTATGTTTTAATATATGTTTCATTTTAGCCGCATTACTATATTACTTATTTTAACCAGATAATCAAACTTGTAACAAGAATATTAGCCAGCGATAAAGGAAGAAAAAATTTCCATCCTAAATCCATGAGCTGGTCATAACGATATCTAGGTAATGTTCCTCTTATTAATAAAAATACAAATACAAGACTGAATGTTTTCAGCAAAAGCCACAATAATGAAAAAAATGTAGAATTATCGGAATATGGACCATTCCAGCCTCCGAGAAAAAGTATTGTAGCCATTAGACATACAACAAACATATGTGAATATTCAGCTAAGAAGAAAAGAGCAAATCTCATACCGCTGTATTCTACATGAAAGCCTGCAACTAACTCATTTTCAGCTTCAGGCAAATCAAACGGAATACGATTTGTTTCTGCAATACCGGCAACAAAATATATAAAAAATCCCAGCGGCTGCAAAAAGATAAAAGGCAAACCTTTTTGCGCATTTACAATTTCAATCATATTCATTGAGCTTGACAGCATCAGAGCGCCCATTACAGAAAGCCCCAAAAATATTTCATAGCTGACCATTTGAGCGGCAGCGCGGAGCCCCCCGAGTAGGGCATATTTACTGTTTGAACCCCATCCGGCCATAACCAGACCATAAACACTGAGTGATGAAACCGCAAAAACATATAATACCCCGATATTTAAATTTGATATACATATATTTTTGGTAAATGGAATGGCAGCATATACTATAAATGCAGGAATAAGCGCCATTATCGGAGCAAGCACAAATACTATTTTATCTGCCTTTGCAGGAATCAGGTCTTCCCGTGATATAAGTTTTACTACATCCGCAATAGGCTGCAACAAACCGTATGTCCCAACTCGGTTCGGCCCAATACGCTGCTGCAAACGGCCAAGTACCTTACGTTCTATATAAGTTAAATAAGCTATATTCAGAATAACTAAAATGAGCGTAATACCAATCTGTCTGGCTGCTTCTAAAAACATATCTTCTCCCATAACAAATTTGAAATTTCAAATTTCAAATTTCAAATTAAAATATCCTATCTGTCTATTTCTCCGAGCACTATATCGATACTGCCGATAGCAGCAATAACATCTGCAACCAATCCGCCCTGTATCATTTTTGGCAGAGCAGCAACATTAATAAATGCAGGGGACCTTATCTTGAGACGAAAAGGTTTCTCCGTCCCGTCACTTATGATATAAAATCCGAGTTCTCCTTTTGGAGCTTCTATACTGGAATAGACTTCACCTTTCGGAACTTTGTATCCATGAGTCAGTATATAACAATAACGCGTAAGACATTCCGCATTTGCTTCCAGATTCTTTTTATCCGGTAAAGCAATTCTCGGATCATCCACCATAATAGGTCCATCCGGAATTTCTTTACATGCCTGTTCAATAATTCTTAAACTCTGACGCATCTCTTCCATTCGAATTATATAACGATCAAAAACATCACCATTTACTCCAAGCGGTACATCAAAATTCATTCTGTCATATACTGCGTATGGTATTGCTTTTCTTATATCCAGGTTAATCCCTGAAGCTCTAAGAGGAACTCCGGTTAATCCGTAATTTACGGCATCTTCCTTGGTGACAGCGGCAATTCCCTTAGTACGTCCAAGCCATATACGATTACCGGATAAAATAGTATCCCATTCTTTAATGGAATTACTAAAATATTTTGTAAATTTTAATATCATTGGAATCACGTCCGGCTGCATATCACGGTTTACTCCGCCTACTCTTAAATAGTTGATAGTAAGACGTGCACCGCAGACTTTTTCAAATATATCAAGAATTTCCTCTCTATCTCTAAAGCAGTAAAGAAACATTGACATAGCGCCAATATCAAGCGCCTGTGTTGCCAGCCACAGCAGATGATTGCACAATCTCTGTAATTCCGAAAAAATTACCCTCAAATATTTTGCTCTCTCAGGAACAGAGAGCTCGAGCAGTTTTTCCACAGCTTGAACATAAGAAAGATTATTTGATATTGATGAGACATAATCTAATCTGTCTGTAAGCGGGACTATCTGAAAATATGTTTTATTCTCACATAATTTCTCTATACCGCGATGCAGATGACCAATATGAACACGGGAATCTTTTACATATTCTCCATCCAGCGCAAGTACAAGCCGCAATACACCATGTGTGCTTGGATGCTGCGGTCCCATATTTAATATAAATTCTTTTGCTTTCATAATTTATTACCTCTAACCTCTTAATTTCAAATCTCAAATTTTAAATATTCAAATATTAAACTAATCCTCCGCCCCATACATACTTTATCATATCTATAAACTTACTGTCCATTTGTCTTAATAATCCAGCAATTACAATAGTCATCACACGTAATATTTTGTATCCGCCTACGGGATTATTTTTAATAAAATTATCAAAAGCAACTTTTTCTATTGTTAAGAGCTCCAGTTTTGTTAATGCTTCTGCAGTTGCGGAATGCTGTCTACCGTCTAAAAGCGAAAGTTCGCCGAAAAATTCATTTTCTTTCAAAATAGTTAATGTCTGTTTTTCCATTTCATGTATCATTTTTGTTATTTTAACTTTCCCTTTTTGTATTATAAATAATTCCCCTCCGCTTACATTCTCTGAAAAAACAACATCTCCCGGGGAAAAACTTTTAACATTAACTATTTCAGAAACTGATTTCAGTTCATCCGGATTTAAATCTGCAAAAAAATTTATTTTTTTTAATATCTTAGAATTAACCATGCATTCCTCCTTTTAAGTTATATTCGAATGTCTATATGCTTACTAAATCCTGCCTAAATTTGCAGGACACATTTCAGTAAAATTTTCTTTATTATTATGCACTTCTAAAAAATTACCTAAAATATTAGTATTCACAGCAAAATAAAAAGGTACAAAAACATATCCCTCTGGGACTTCTAAGTTAAAAGCTATAGGTATCCGGATTTTATCATAAGGAGTACTTAATAAAACTTCATCATTATTATTTAAACCCAATTTTATTGCATCCTTTTGATTTATCTGCAAAAATACTTTATTGTCAACCGACATTATATCATGCGATTTCTTTGACATTGTACCGGTTCCGGAATGATAAAGCGTTCCACTAATTATTAAGTTAAACAAATATTCATCTTTTTTCTCTTCTAATGAAGCAATATCAAATGAAGCCTCATGAAATCGTCCGGAATCAGGAGGAAAACCCTGTGTAAATAGGGTTTTAGTCCCTGACACGTTATTATTATCTACAGGCCATTGCACTGATTTATTTTCCATATCATTACAATTAACCTGCTGATATATTGGTGTTAATTTTGCAATTTCTGCCATCACATCTTCCGGAGAATTAAAATTCATTGAATAACCCATTTCAGAAGATATAGCCTGTATTATTCTCCAGTCCGATTTACTATCACCAAATTTATCTATAGCCTGATTAACTTTTTGAATATGTCTGTCAGTATTGGTAAAAGTACCGCTTTTTTCCGCAAAACTTACAGCAGGCAGTACTATTGTTGCAAGCTCTGCACTTTCTGTAAGGTAAATATCCTGAACAATTATAACTTCCAGCATATCCATAGCTTTTTTATGTGTTCTTCTTAAATATGGCAAAACAAGATTATCTCCCATAACATATAAAGCTTTCAATTTTCCTTCTAAAATAGCATGTATCATATCGGAAACAGACAAACCTTTTTCATCAGAAAGATGATCTACTTCCCATGCTTTAGAAAATTTCTCTCTTATATACGGAGTAGATACATTTTGATATCCTGGAAAATAATTTGGAGTAACACCCATATCATATGCTCCCTGTAAATTATTATATTCTGTTACGGGGATAACTCCTGAACTTTCCCTGCCAATGTTACCGGTAAGCAATACAAAATTATTCAGCATATGTATATTGCTTTCACTGTTTGCCCCGATACTAATTTCACTACCAAAAACAATCATACCTTTATCTGTCCCGGCAAATGATTCTGCAATCTCTTTTAAATTATCGATACTTGCACCCGTTATTTTACTTACTTTTTCAAGTGTCCATTCTTTTATACTTTTTGCGAACCCTTCATATCCTATAGTATTTGTTTTTACGAAGTTTGCATTCAGCTTATCCTGCTGAATCAGATAATTATTTAAACCGGCAAAAAGGATTCCTTCTGTGCCAGGCTTGCAATAAATCCATTTTCCGCCA
>JACQWU010000065.1 GCA_016209155.1 Candidatus Desantisiibacteriota bacterium
AATTACTCTTTCCATAATTCTTACTTTTATTGTGCTTGTTTCAGCCTTTAACATTGCAAGCACCTTAATCATGGTAGTAATAGAAAAAACCCGGGATATAGGAATATTAAAATCACTCGGGGCAACACAACAAAGCATTACCCAAATTTTTCTTTTGGAAGGATTTACTATCGGAATAATAGGTACTGCGCTTGGAACAATTGGAGGAATAACTCTTTCATGGGCGCTTGATAAATATCAATTTATAAAACTGCCCGGAGATGTGTATTATATTGATACACTGCCGGTAGAAATGAGAATTACCGATATAATTATAATCGCTGCCGCAGCAATTACTATAAGCTCACTTGCCGCTCTTTACCCTGCATGGCAGGCATCACGTCTTGATCCGGTTGAAGCACTGCGGTATGAGTAGAGGAACAGATGAATAATTTTATAGAATTAAACAATATAAAAAAAAGTTTTAAAGACGGGAAACAGGAACTGCGGATTTTAAAGGGAATAAATATTAATATAGAGGAACAGGAAATTGTTGCTATTTTAGGTCCGTCCGGTGCAGGGAAAAGTACGCTTCTACATATAATAGGAGGGTTAAACAGCCCCACCGAAGGAAGTGTAAAAATTGACAACATGGACATATATAGTTATAACGGGAAAAAAATATCAAATTTTAGAAATAATTATATCGGATTTATTTTTCAATTCCATCATCTTCTTCCGGAATTTAACGCTTTAGAAAACGTTGCCATTCCTTTATTGATAAGACGTGAAAATTTTAAACATGCAAAAGAAAGGGCAAAAACTATTCTTGTAAAACTCGGCCTTGAAGAAAGATTACTGCACAAACCGAATGAAATGTCAGGAGGAGAACAGCAGAGGGTATCTATTGCGAGGGCAATGGTTACCGATCCCAGAGTTATTTTAGCTGATGAACCTACCGGAAATCTTGACAAAGAAAACAGCAAAAAAGTGCAGGAATTGCTTATAACATTAAGCAAAGAAAAAAAACAAACCGTAATTATAGTTACTCACAACGAAGGACTCGCAGGCTGCGCCCACCGAATGATTAAACTCATAGACGGACAAATTGACCCGGCAAGGGCATAAAATGCTTTAGACTTTATACCTTCAAAGTAATAATGCTTTTATCGCTCTGGATAATGTTGTTTTAACTGAAACTATTCCTCCTCCTGCCGTGCCGGAGCCATCCACAATATTACTTTTTTCTTCCGCAATCGCAGGATTATTTGTATTAAGAAAGAAACATTAATTTTGGATTGATAAAAAAAGCAGAGGCACGAGAGCCGTAAATTTAAAGTCCAACAAAAAGAGGATTTTAAACCTTAAATCTTAAAATTTTAACTTATAATTCTTCTGCTATAAATCTTAATACTTAAATCCTAAAACTTTATTACTTTCCTCTTTGAACTTAATTTTTTCTTACTATATACTCTGTGCCTCTGTTAAAATTTGATTACTTTATCTATCTATTATAATATTCGCACTTAAATACATTTTTGTAAAATGCTTTAAATTTTTTTATTTTACTCCATGAACGTGACCTTGACATTAATATTTAGATATACTATAATATATTTAAAATATTATTTAGATATATAGTATATTTTGATTAAAACTTCATAAGGGGGTGAAAAGATAAGAATGATATTAATTCAAGAATTACAATTTAAAAATCCATGGTGGTTAAAAAGTGATTATTTAATTTCTGAAAAAGATTGGCCAAAACGGGATATATATTCTATATTGGAAAAAAATTTAACGCATCCATTAATGTTAAATATTTTAGGTCTAAGGCGCGTTGGTAAAAGTACAATAATAAAACAATTAATTGCCGGTTTACTGTCCAGCGGAATAAAATCTAAAAATATTTTTTACTATCTTTTTGATTATTCAAGTCAAATAAAAACAACCGAATTTTTGGATAATGTTTTAGCTCTTTATTTAACAGATGTTCAGCAGAAAACAGTTTCTAATTTAGATGAAACACTTTATGTATTCCTTGATGAAATTCAATATATCGAAAATTGGCAGACAATCGTAAAAAAATATTATGATATATCCAACAAAAAAATAAAATTTATTTTAACCGGTTCGCAGAGTATTTTGTTAAAAGGTAAATCAAAAGAAAGCCTTGCGGGAAGAGTGTTTGACTATTATCTTCCACCGCTTTCATTTACTGAATTTTTAAGGATTAATAAAATTGAATTTACACCATTAATGGATTTTGATTTATTTAATTTACCTAAAATATTTTTTGATTTAAGCAGTTATAGCTTAACTAATGGCAAAAAAGTTTATGAAATAAGCAAAGAATACATAATTAATGGTCAGTTCCCGGAAAGCAGACAATTGGGTTCTGATGAAAATAAATTAGAATATATATTGGAATCTGTTCTTGGAAAAATAATGGAAGATTGTATTAAAATTTATAAAATTGAAAAAAGTGAAGAGTTTAAGCTTGTTGTTTATCAATTACTGAATAATATTAGTTCTACATTTGAGCTGAAAAATATTGCCAGAGAAATAGGTATTTCGAGTATCACAATAGAAAAATATTTCGAATATCTCAAAGAAAGTTATATTTTTGAAATACTATTTAAATACCATAAAAGCCTGATTAAACAGGGAAGAATCCTGAAAAAAGTTTATACAACTTGTATAAACTTCAATTGCGCATATAACCATTATAAAGAAATTCATATAGATGAAGTTCCGGATGTATTTGGGAAAATAATAGAAAATTTGATTTTTAATATTTTAAAACAAAAATATCTTTATCCGAATATCAGCTTTTGGAGAAAGGGAGAAAAAGAAATTGATTTTATTGTTCTTAATGATAAAAAAATTCTTCCAATAGAAGTTAAAATAACAAAAAACATAGATAATAAAGATTTTAAAACTATCTGTGAATATATTTACGAAAAAAAAATCGATTATGGTATTGTAATCACAAAAAATGAATTAGCTAAAAAACAGGTTTATAATCAAACATTATATTTTATCCCATATTATTTAGCATTACTTTTATAAGTATATTAAGTCTTGTTTATCCAAAAAATCTGGAAGCAGAGATGCAAAAAGACGATTTTTCTTCTTTTTTTGCAATATCAGGTTTTGCTGCGAGTTGAACAAAAGGGATATTCCCTAATTCCATGGCATGGGAATAATGATGCTTTTCTATTTTTTCACTGCTTAATTTTGCTTCCAGCAGCAACCATGGGGATTTATCTTTTGTCACAAGAAAATCTGTTTCTTTTCCATCGCGTGTTCGCACGTAAAATAATTCAAATTTATTTCCTCCAATTTCGTTCCATAATTCAGTCAACACTTTTAATTCAACAGCTAAATAATTTTCAAACCGTACCGCATCATTTTTTACAAGACTCCAATCATATAAATAACATTTTTTTTCTTTTTTAACCGAACGGGCTATTTTTTTAGAATAAGGTTCAATAAAAAATGTTATATAACAAAGTTCCAGCGATTTAAGATAAGTTCTAACGGCAGAATGACTTACCTCTATGTCTTCCCGCAAGGAATTCAAAGATAAAGGATTCCCTATCCGCTCGGGAAGAAATGCTATTAATGTTGCAATATTCTCAAG
>JACQWU010000066.1 GCA_016209155.1 Candidatus Desantisiibacteriota bacterium
ACTTGATATTGTAAAACAAGAACTAAAAAATATATCTTTAATGGATGCATCATTAAAAGAACATCTTACCATATGTGAAAATACAATTATAGAGCTTAAGGAAGTCGGGATTAGTATTTTAAGATATCATGATTCAATAGAATTCAGCAATGAATTGCAGGTTACAATTGAAGAAAGAATTTCAGCAATTCAATCAATAAAAAAAAAATACGGGAATACAGTATCAGAAATCTTATTGTACAGAGAAAATATTCAAAAAGAGCTGGACGAACTTAATAATATAGAGGAAAATTTCAATGATTTTATTGAGCAATTAGAAAAACTAAAAAAGGAGATTATTTTAAAATCTCAAAATTTATCTGAAAAAAGAAAAGAATCAGCTAAATTATTTAATACTAAAGTTGAAAAAGAGCTAAAAGATCTTGGTATGGAAAAAAGTAAATTTATTGCAAACCTGCAAAAAGAAGAGATTACAGGAAGCGATGGAATAGCTATAGAAAATAATTATTTCAGACTTTTCCCCTGGGGTATGGATAAAGTAGAATTTCTTATTTCCCCCAATCCCGGAGAAGAGATAAAACCTCTTTCTAAAATCGCCTCCGGCGGAGAGATATCAAGAATCATGCTCGCATTAAAAACAATATGTACTCATGAAGACAAAGCCGCCACCATTGTTTTTGATGAAATAGATGTCGGAGTTGGAGGAGAAATGGCAAACAAAATCGGGAAAAAGCTTCAGGCTATATCCTCAAAATTTCAGGTAATATGTATAACACATCTACCCCAAATAGCATGCCTTGCAGATCACCACTTCAATATTTATAAGAAAATAAAAGACGGACGCACAGTCACCGAACTCAATCAACTGGATACAAAATCACGTATTCAGGAAATTGCGCGGATGATTTCAGGAGATAAAATAACCGATTTGACATTAAAGCATGCGCAGGAATTAATTATGAAATAAAGGATAAATAATGAATGAAAAACATATTTTAAAAGTTGCAGAGGAACTTAAGCTTTCAATAAAACAGATATTAGCTACTGATGCTCTTCTTGAGGAAGGGGGAACAATTCCGTTTATATCGCGTTATCGGAAAGAAGCTACAGGATCCCTGGATGAAGTGGCTGTGACAGCTATTCGTGACAGGCTTACACAACTTAAGGAATTGGACAGGCGGCGGCTTGTTATACTTAAATCGCTTGAAGATACAGGAAATCTTACTGATGAGTTAAAGGAAAAAGTTCTTGCCGCGGAGACTATGGCAGTACTTGAAGATATATATTTGCCTTATCGTCCTAAACGCCGTACAAGAGCTATGATTGCAAAAGAAAAAGGACTTGAACCATTGGCACAGATGCTTTTTGCTCAGAATAATATTGATCCTTTTATTGAAGCAGGAGCATTTGTGAATTTAGAAAAAGGCGTGGAGAATATAGAAGACGCGCTAAATGGCGCAAGGGATATTATTGCTGAATGGATAAATGAAGATCAAAATGCCCGCGCGCAAATACGTGAATTATTTTTTAAGAAAGGTGTTTTTGAATGCAATGTAATAGAAGGTAAAGAAGAAGAAGGTATTAAATATAAAGATTACTTCAATTGGAAAGAACCGGTTGCGAATGCTCCATCGCATAGAGTACTTGCTATGCGGCGCGGAGAAAATGAAGAATTTTTAACTTTGCGTATTGCTCCTCCTGAAGAATCAGCTATTGCATTACTTGAGTCTCTTTTTGTAAAAGGATCAAACGCGGCATCTGAACAGGTAAAACTGGCAGTTCATGACAGCTACAAAAGACTTTTATCTACCTCCATGGAAACAGAAATACGTACAGCAACCAAAGAAAAGGCTGATGATGAAGCTATAAGAGTTTTTGTTCCAAATCTTCGCCAGCTTCTACTTGCCCCGCCCCTGGGACAAAAAAATGTTCTTTCTATCGACCCCGGATTTCGTACAGGATGTAAGGTGGTTTGTTTAAACCGTCAGGGGAAATTTTTACATACCGATGTTATTTATCCCGGTAAATCCGAGAGAGAAGAAAAGGACGCTATCTCCATAATTACATTTTTATGCAAAAAATTTGAGATTGAAGTTATTGCTATAGGTAATGGCACAGCAGGACGGGAAACAGAAGCATTTATTAAAAAAATTGAACTGCCTAAAAACATTCAAATCATAATGGTCAATGAAAGCGGCGCATCCATATATTCAGCGTCTGACGTTGCACGAAAAGAATTTCCGGATCAGGACATAACTGTACGCGGGGCAATATCAATTGGACGCAGGTTGATGGATCCTTTGTCAGAGCTTGTTAAAATTAATCCCAAATCAATTGGTGTGGGGCAATATCAGCATGATGTAGATCAGGAAAAATTAAAAAACAGCCTCGACGATGTAGTTACAAGTTGTGTGAATGCAGTTGGTGTTGAGGTTAATACTGCGAGCCAGGAACTGCTTATGTATGTCTCAGGATTGGGTCCGCAATTAGCTAAAAAAATAGTGGATTACCGGAATGAGAACGGACCTTTTAAAACCAGAAAAGAATTTAAAAAAGTTCCGAAATTAGGTCCAAAAACCTTTGAACAGGCGGCAGGGTTTTTGCGTATACGGGATGGAGAAATGCCTCTTGACTCGAGCGCGGTTCATCCGGAAAGTTATGGTATTGTAGATGATATGGCAAGTGATCTTAAGTGCTCGGTTATTGATCTTTTGCATGATGAAAATTTGCGCAGAAAAATTGAACTTAAAAAATATGTGACTGATAAAGTTGGACTCCCTACATTAAATGATATTATGAACGAACTGGCTAAACCCGGACGGGATCCGCGTGAAAAATTCGAAATTTTCAGCTTTACCGAAGGTGTTGAAAAAATTGAAGATGTTAAACCCGGAATGAAACTGCCCGGAATTGTAACCAATATAACAGCTTTTGGTGTATTTGTAGATATCGGAGTACATCAAGACGGGTTAATACATGTCAGCCGGCTGTCGGATCGTTTTATTAAAGATATAAAAAATTTTATTAAAGTAAATCAAAAGGTTATAGTAACCGTATTGGAAGTAGATATAAAAAGGAAACGTATCACTCTATCTATGAAAAGTGATGTTTTAAAACAAAATCCAGGGACAGAAAAAAAATTAAACTCAAAACCAAACCAACCAACAAAAGCTGAAGGGTGGAAAGATGTTCTTAGCAATATATTACAAGAGATGAAGATTAAAAAATAATTATTGCTATTTCATATATTCCAAAATCTTTGGTGAAAGTTTATGATACATTTCAGTAAATTTCATTCCTATATTTTTAACTAAAAATCTATCTCTAAAATCTGTTAATGTTTTTATATAATTTGGATTATTAATAATCGTTGCTATAATACATATTTTTTTCTTACTGCTATCACTACTGTCAGCTTTTAATACACCGCTTTGTGTAACCGTAAATGTTTTATCTGCTATTGTTATTGTACCTGTTCGTGTACTTGAACTTGAATTTGATAAAATTGAATATTTTATAATACCGTTTCCTTGACCGCTTGCTCCAGATGTAATTATTATCCATGAATCGTTACTTTTAGCCGACCAATAAGCCGCACTCGAAACAATATCTATTTCCCCTGTTCCTCCTGAAACCGGAAATGATTTATCTTGCGGAGATATAGTAATATTCATGTTTGCAATAATTCCGGTACCATTTAATGCAACTTCAACCGTTGCTAAGCCCGGATCATTAGATGGAATAATTATCTTTGCGCTTTTTACACCTTCTGATATCGGGATAAATACAATTTCCATGGACTTATTCTTATATGGAGAAAGCGATTGATTTGAACAACTGTCATATTTAATACTGAATTCAGTTGAGTTTGCACCTATTATCGAGATTGCTCCGATATTAAGATTAGATGTTCCGGTGTTTGTTATTGTAAGAGTTTGTGCTGATGATGCTATCCCTGTTATTGTCATATCAAAATTGATAGCTGTTGGAGATACAGATATATCAGGATTACTATTTTTTGCTGCATATTTTAAATTACCGTTACTTAAATCAAAATAGCTAATATATATATTGTTATTTGTATCAATGGCTATGGATGTATACATTCCAACATTGCCCTCACTATCAATTGTACTTGTAACCCATGCCCCTGAAGTATTTGTTGCATATTTTAAATCGCTGTTACTGTCATCAAAATAACTAATATGTGCTTTATTGTTTGTATCTATGATTAAGGATGTGTACCTGCCTATATAATCCACGCTATCTACTGTAGTTGTAATCCATGAGCCTGAGACATTTGTTGCATATTTCAGCCCATTTTTAGAAGCATCATAGCTAATATGGGCATTATTGTTTGTATCAATGGCCAGTGATGTAAATGCCCCTGAGTAATCATTTGTGCTATCCACTGTTTTTGTAATCCATTTGCCTGAAATATTGGCCGCATATTTCAACTTCCCATTGCCATAATCTTGATAGCTGATATGCACCTTATTGTTTCTATCTATTGCTATAGATGTATACCATCCAACCTTGCCATCACTATCTACTATAGTTGTAACCCATGCACCGGAAGCATTTGTTGCATATTTTAAAGCCGGGAAAGGAGAATTATTAGTACTGCCTTCAGATAAATAGCTAATATGTACCTTATTATTGGCACCAATAGCTAAGGATGAATATTGTCCAACATAGCCCTCATTATCTGCTGTTGTTGTAACCCATACACCTGAAGCATTTGTTGCATATTTTAAATCACTGTTGTCATAATCAAAATAACTGATATGCACTTTGTTATTTATATCTATTGCTATAGATGTTTGCCATCCAATATTACCTGTACTATCAACTGTTGTTGTAATCCATATACCTGAAATATTTGTTGCATATTTTAAATCTTTGTTACTTCTGTCATAATAGCTAATATGTATCTTGTTATTTGCATCTATAGCTATGGAGGCAAACTCTCCCGTAATATCTGATCTATCCAATATAGTTATAACCCATACATCTGAAACATTAGCCGCATATTTTAAATTATAATTGTTAGCATCAAAATAGCTAATATGTACTTTATTGTTTGTATCTATTGCTATAGATGTATAAGACACGTTATGTCCTATATTATCCACTATAGTTGTAACCCATTTGCCGGAAGAATTTGTCGCATATTTTAAGCCGTTGTTCAAATCAATATAGCTAATATATACATTATTTTGATTATCTATGGCTATTGATGTATCGGATCCTGCATTCCCTTCACTATCTATTGTAGTTATAACCCATGCACCGGTAGAATTTGTTGCATATTTTAAACTTGTGAAACCGATCCCTGTGGTAAAACAGGAATAACTAATATGTATATTGTTTTTGCTATCTATAGCTATGGATGTTTCAAGTCCTGTATTATTCAAACTATCAACGGTTGTTGTAATCCATGTACCGGAAGCATTTGTTGCATATTTCAAATCAAAATTACTCCAATCAAAATAGCTGATATGTACATTATTATTTGTATCTATAGCTATGGATGTTTCAAGCCCTACAGCTCCTATGTTATCTACAGTCTCTATTACCCATGAACCTGAAGCATTTGTTGCATATTTATTGCTCTCGTCATAATAGCTAATATGTACCTTATTATTTGTATCTATAACTATGGATGCATATTTTCCAACACCTCTTGAATTATCAGCAACTTCATATTGCCATTTTGTACCATCAAAATAAGCATGATAGAGATGTTTACTTCCATAAGCAATATGGGGATAATTATTTTTATCAATCGCTATTGCTCTGGAATTTAAATCTGTAAAATATTTAGTTGAAATATCGATTGCTTCTGTTGTCCATATTTCACTTGCCTGAGATTTATTCAAACAAATTAAAAAGCACAAAAAAACAAAAATACTTTTTCTAAACATGAATATTCCTCCTTTTCCACCTAATTCTTTTAGACGCAGAATTTCGGGATGTATTGGCGATTTGGGGCTGTCCAAAAAGGTGCGAAAACTACTTTACCGTCGATAGGCATTCCCGCGAAGGTGGGAATCCAGCATTTAAGCTATTACTATAAAATCCGGATTCCGCATCGAGTGCGGAATGACACCTTTTTGGACAGCCCTAAAATAATTTATTTTTTTATTTTTATCAGCCAGAATAGTTCCTGCACCTTAAGAAGATATGCTATTCCGAAATAACATGCAAGTCCTGTAAAAATAGATAATCCTACTGATAAAATTTGGCTAAAAATATGCTGTCCGGATAAATTGGTGATAAAAAAAACAAAAACTATCTTTACAATTAATGCCATTATCAAAGACAACATAAGAATTATTCCGGAAGAATACAATATTGTCTTTTTATTAAAATATCCTAATCTTTTTTCAAGATAATAAAGCAATAGGAAAAAATTTAAAAAAGCAGATACAGATGCGGCAAGCGCAAGTCCGGTATGCTTTATAAAAGATGAAAAGATAATACATAATATCAAATTGCAAAATACAGCAATACCTCCAATTTTCACAGGTGTTTTAACATCCTGCAATGAATAAAAAACAGGAATAATTATTTTTATACCTGCGAAAGCAAAAAGACCTATGCTATATGCAATTAATGCGGATGAGGTTTGTTGTGTGGAAAAAGCAGTAAAATTACCATGCTGATAAAGCAGTTTGGTAATAGGATGAGAAAGAGTAATAAGGCCGATGCTTGCAGGCAAAATAATGAAAAATGAAATGCGTATCGCATTTGTAAAACTCTGTCGCAGTGACGCAAAATCTTTATTCGCGGCGAAATGCGCCATATCGGGAAAAAATACTGTTGCTATAGAACCTGCAAAAAGAGAAAGAGGCAGTTGAACAAGAAAATTCGCATAAAAAAGAGCTGAGATAGCGCCTTTACCTGCAATAGATTCATATGAAGCAATAATATTATTTATAAAAATATTTATTTCAGTAATAGCCAGCGCAAAAATTGAAGGAAGAATTAATCGTCCTATTTTTTTTATCATAGGATTTTTAAAATCAGGATCAAAACTAAATTTAAAATTTATTTTTTTTAATGCAATGATGTGTATAAGAAGCTGTAATACTCCTCCACCCAATACTCCTGCTATTATAGCTGCTTCAGGCATATATATAATGCGGCTTAATATTAATATTGAAAAAATAAAACTGAGATTAAACAATACGGGTGAAAAAGCTGAAACAGCGAACTGCTTAAAAGAATTTAATATTCCCATGCAAAGCGCAGTAAGAGATATAAAAAAAAGATATGGGAAAAGATATTTTAAAAGAAAAACAGCGGTATTAAATTTTCCCGGCGACATTGCAAATCCCGGAGCAAGAACTTTTACAAGCCATGGAGCTGATAAATAAACTAAAATAGTTAATGAAAAAGTAATAATAGCAAGACATGTTAACAATTTATTGGCAAATTTAAATGCTTTATCTTCTCCTTCATTTACCAATACATCACTGAATAAAGGGATAAAAGTATTATTAATAGCACCTTCACCGAAGAGCTTTCGCAAAGAATTAGGTATGCGGAATGCAACAAAAAAAGCATCGGCAATTATCCCTGTCCCAAATTTTGCTGCCAGAGCAAGAGAACGGAAATATCCTAAAATACGGCTTAATGAAGTAAATAAACTTACAACTTTAAATGAGGCAATAGTCGTTTCATGATTAATATCTTTTTTCACTAAAAATCCCCGTAAATTATGCCCAATTTGTGAACAATTTACCCCCTGCCTTATTAGATAAAGCATATATTTCAAAAATTAATCTTCTTTAAATTCTTTTACTTTTTTCGCGATAGCTTCTTCTAATTCCTTTTTTTTGCTTTCTGCTTCGTCTAATTTACCGCGAAATTCCACAAGCTTATCTTCAGAGGATGAAAGTGAATTTAGCCATTTCACTCTGAGTTCCTGCTCTTTTGGCGTATTATAATTTAATCTGCTGATATTGTCACGGAGTCTATTTTCTTCATCATTTAAACGTTTTGCCTGTTCCTGCCATTCGGTAATTTGCCGTTTTATTGAGGCTTTGGTTGACATCAAATTGCTCAATTCTTTTAAAAATATTTTGGAATTTTCTGATATATATTGTTCCGATAAATAAAAATTAATAGTTTCTTCATTACTGCTTGCTAAAATTACTGTTTCATCAAGATTGCGTTTTTCTTCAACAACAAAATCATGTATTTCGCCTGCCTTCAAAATTACTTCAAAACGGTAATGATTATCAACTTCCTTCAATGGTTTTTCCGGTTTACTAAGTTGATATAAATTATTCTTAGGCTGGTTAATCCAAAGAGTAACAGATTCTTTTCCGCGATTAGTGAGTTTCCATGTGGTTTTTAATATTTCAAAACTGGTTAGAATTAGTATCCCGTCAACAATTTTACCTTTAAAATGAGGCATTCTATTTGAAACAATTTGAGGTACAATGTCAAGCGAAACATCAATCGCGTAAGGAATTACTTCCTGACTGCCCGGCGGTAATGTATGTACTAAGATTCCTTCTCCCAGGGAAGTATTGCTTTCAAAAAATGTTATAGCGCCGGCATCCAGGGTTAAATCAGTATCATTTTTTAAAACATATGAGTTCATTGGTTTTTGAGAAAAAGCCTCTTTATAATATAATACTCTTTTCCCTGAAATCTGTTTTAATAAAATAGGTACCATAGCCGCTTTATTGCGCGGTATTGTTATTTTTTCTTTAACATCATAGCTGAATAATTCTCCGACTTTTACGCCGATTGTTTCCGGCGGGGTACTGCCTGAAATCATTTCTCCTGAATAATCCATTTTATTTTCTGCTTCTGCCAATAAATTTTGATCCATAACCTGAGCTGCATCTGCAAAGGAACTTTTTCTTTTTAATAGACCTCTTCCTTCTGTTATTTTTTTAACTTCAGGTAAAGGTGTTTTTGCGGGTAAAGATGATCCCCAATTTACCGGTAAATCTGATAATCCCGGTATGGGAACAGTCTGCCGCTCAATATAAAATGGAGAATACATATCCATTGAATATGAAAGCGGATTGCCGGCTACAAAGGAGATATTAATATTTTCCCAATCTTCTTCAGTAATATTTTCTGCTTGAGCCCAGCCCTGCAAAAGCGCGTTTTCTTTCTCTTTAGAATCAAGAATTAACCGGTAAGAACATTTCCAGACAGGCATTTCAACAAGATAACCGATTCTTAAATTTCTCTCTCCTTCTCCTACGGCTGTAAGAGTTAATTGCTTACGGTTTGTATATTTACTGTCAAGGGTGATATCAAGAAGTTTATTTAAATCACGTTTTATAGTATCATCAGCCAAAGTAAATTCAACAATAGAAGAAATATTAACCGAACGTATCGGCCCTGAATCAGTCAATAATACAAGACGAGCATCCTGTTTTATCAACTGTCCGTTTACAATCTCATTAACCGGCTCTATCCCGAGAATGCGGCCTTCCAAAATTTCCCCCGAAGATTTTATTGAAATTTTAGCCCCTTTTAATTGAACAAAAAACTGACTCAACGCTGATTGTTCAGGAACGTTTATTAAAATATCCTGTAATCTTTTTGAAAG
>JACQWU010000053.1 GCA_016209155.1 Candidatus Desantisiibacteriota bacterium
TAATATTTCTTACCGCTGTTCTTCTTAAGTCATGAAATAATTTGCCTTCTAACCCTGCTTTTCCGCATAATCTATCCCACAAGCAGGCATGCCCTCGAAGAGAGGCAATACCAGAAAGATCAAAGTTAAATAAATCCTGCTCCTGATTTTAAATAAATTCGGAGGGATATATCAGGAGCGGGTAAAACAAAAAAATCCCTCCTGTTAAATTTTAATAAAAGGAATTGTTTATATAAGAGAGCTGAAATTATCCAGAAAGATAAAAAAGAAGGGTAGGGTGGGGATAAATTGGGGGAAAAGATTTTTTTTAATTAAAAAACCAACCATGTCTTTTAGGTTGGCATATGGATTTCATTTAGGGTAATTCATTTATTTCTTGAAGAATGTGTTGATAAACGTTGTCTTTCAAATAGAATCCGTTTTCTTTAAGAAAGTCTATTTTTGATTTAAATTGATTTTTGGTAATTAATCCTTTTAAAGTTGCGAACCTGAGAATGCCTATTGTTCCGGAAACGATAGTTAATTCATTATGGAAAAAATTTATAGCAAATTTTCGGGCAGGCCTATCATCTATAAAAATAAAATCTGCCTTAAGTTCTTTGGCAAGAACAATGGCAGATGTTTCACCTTTTCCTAATCCATAATTATTGTGAAGACTTTGCATTAAATCTGAGTCTGAAACATTTTTAACTTCAATCCAATCATTAACAGCTTTTTTTAATTCGTTGTTTCCCGGTTTGTCCTTAATAATGGCTTCATAATAAACTTTTTGAGGGATATATACCTTTTGGTATACTTCATTGCATTAACAGCTTTTGTATCTTGTTTCCAATCTTCCTGATCATACACAGTGAATGGGATTTTTTTCTTGGCAAGAAATTTTATAAAATTTGCTTCGCTTAATCCCAAAAGCTCTGCTCCATATCCTAAAGATATTTCTCTTTTTTTAAAAAGAGTCAAAACAACTTCTTCTTTAGTAAGCGAGACTATTTCTTCCTCTAATTTTTCATCTATTGTTTCAGGTATAGGCCATTTTAAAACAAGTTCCTTGCTCATTTCACGCCTCCTTCTTTTTCGTTTCTATGTAATCTATTCATTGATTTCAATAGCTGTTTTAAAGAATAACAGATATAAGAGATAAAAGTCAAATTCATTAGAAAAAATCATGGACAAATAGCGGATGGATTATATGATATTACAGACTTAGATATTTATTGATTTTTATAACTGTTATAAGAGAAGAAAGCTCAATTTTTAAAAGGATTTCGACATAGAACCAAGATAAGTAAATTTAATTTAAATAATATTTTTTTTAAATGGACTGTGGAAAATTAAATATTTTTAATATAAAGAGATTCAAAATAAGACGAAAATTAGGTGTATATAAATATCATTTACTGTCATATATTCCATTTTTCTTTAATTTGTAGTAAGATTTAAGTATAAAACGGTTATTATTAAAAGGATAATTATGAATAATGTTGATTTACAATTTAATGACTGGAAAGAAATAATTGAAAATAGTTTAGGTAAGACCGAATGGATTACTGTTTATAAAAGTATCCAGACTCATTGCGAAGAGGAATTTCTTTATTGCGCGTTGATAGCTGAAAAAACAATTAAAAGATCTCTTGAGCATACATCATGGGATTTAACAATTGGCAATGGGTTCCCAGGATTTACTTTTCATTATAAAAATGAGGAAGAATTCGCAGAATATTATCGTTATAGCTTTCCAGATAACGATATTGAGCCATTAATATTTTCAAGAAGCTTCAATGGAAACAAAAAAGGATATAAAGAAATTGCCGAAGAATTCCGTTATTACTTTAATCTTTATGAGGATAGAATTAATAATAAATTTATTTCTATTGATGATGATGGAGATGAGGAAGATGTTATTTTGATTGAAGACGGAAAGATTCAAATTAAACTCAAATATTTAAAAGAATTTTTAGCTGTTAAAAAAATGTATCTTGCTCTTTTTTTTGACATAAAAAGATACTCGGAAAAAACGTTAGAAGAGCTTCAAATAAAAGAATACAATAATGAGGTTAAAAATGATAATTATATTTATTCTAAAGATTATGGGGTTGCTTTAAAAAATAATATAAAAATTTGGGGACGATTATGCGGTAAAAAAATGATTCCTGGTTTAATAAATTTCAAACCACAACTTTTTAAAGGTAAAAATTTTGAAGAATTTATAATAGATATTGATGAAGATGGAAAGGAAATTTTATATATATGCGATCCTGAAAAACTTGCAAATTATTTTGGGAAAAATCCAGAAGCACCAAATTTTATGACCCCAGTATTTTTTCGAAAAGAAGTTTTAAGCGAATATTATTCAAATTCAGAAAAATATACCGTAGAAGATGGGATTTTGTATTGCGATGGATTATGGAGTTTATTTATCGATAATGACCACAAAGATTATGTTATTGTTTTTCTTGGATATTTAGGACAAAGTTTGAGCTTGAAAGCAAAAATATGAATTATTTCAAACAAAATGGGTAAAAAAATTTACATGGAAATTGTTCAATCCTTTAAATAAAGCCGATGAACATCATTTTAAATCTCTTCGTATTCCATTAACAAACAATCAAAAAGAATTTGATGAACAGGTTGGATCTCTTGTCAAAATAATCATTGATTCACTAAATGAAAAAGAGATAGAAAAAGGTGTAGAAATAACAAAAGCTGGTCTGAAGGGAATTGATAAATTAGAAGCTTTTTTAATAAAACATAATATGGATTTCACTCAAGTATCCGGGTTCTTAAGAGATTTACAAGATTTGAGATCTTCGGGTACGGCACATCTAAAAGGGGAAAAGTATAAGAAAATTGCTAAAAAATTTTTAATTGGAGAAAAATCATTTCAGGATATTTTTGATGATATCTTAATTCAATCAATTCATATCTTAGATATACTCGAAATTCATTTTCTTAAATGAAATTTGGTACATTGAGCCCTGAAAATTCTGGGTTTGATATTAACTGCTCCATGACCGGTTTCAGAGTTGGAGACAAGAATACCGCCAATTATTTCATCACTTTTGTGTCTGACAAAATTCTTCATCTGGTTGCTTCTGATTTTTACAAACATCCCTGTCTCTGATAAATGACAATCTTCAATTTCAATATTCTGTGCTTGCATTTCAGTAAGAGAACACATCAGAACATTATAATTATCAATTACTCTGTAACTTGGAGACAATACCGCTCTGATTCTGTTTGCTATGCCGCGAATAAGGAATGACTCGTCTTCCTGACGGTTAAGCCAGGTATTAACATTGGTTGCCAGGAGTTTTGAATCTGAAATCATCATTTTTTGATAATACTTAATCGGGATCTCCAGTTTATCCGTAACTGATTATGGCAGGATGCTGTTAATTCATAAGGGCTTTCTTCTCCTAAAGTTAAATATGGTTTTTCTTCAATCATTTTGACTTCTCTGCTTAAAATTTTCTTATCCCACTTCTGCGCTTTTTGATTTTCCAATTCCTGAATTAAGGCTTGCATTTGCATGAGCTGTTTCTCCTTTCTTTTGATTTTTACGCTCTTTTGAATAAAGAGCGTTCCCAATGATTTCATTAACAACATGAGTCATTGGCTTGCCTTTTGATTTGCCTATACGATATATTTCCGGTATTAATTCCTCAGCAATTTTAGGACTGTACATTTTTTCACCTTCCTTCCTCTTTAGTTTTTAAAGGGCTATGGCATAAGTGTAGGGCAAAAGAAAAAAACGGGAAAGAGAGGTGAAATTGAATAGATGTATAAAAAAATCATAACATTGTGGATAAAATTAATTGCTATTTGTATATTTTTCGTAATTTATGTTAAAATTAAAATATAAATAATTTTAATTCGATTTTAAAACAGGAGAAACATATGCTATATGATGTGTTTATATGTCATGCAAGCGAAGATAAAAATAGTTTTGTCCGACCACTTGCAGAGATTTTAAAAAAATCAAATTTGGAAGTATGGTACGATGAATTTTCTTTAACTATTGGAGATAGTTTAAGAGAGTCTATTGATAAAGGATTATCAAAATCCAGATTTGGCATTGTTGTATTAAGCCCTTCTTTTTTTAAAAAGAAGTGGCCACAACGAGAATTAAACGGATTGGTTGCGCGAGAGATGTCAGGAGAAGATAGAATTATTCTTCCAATTTGGCATAATATAACAAACAACGAGATTTTAAAATATTCCCCGACTTGCTTGGACTGCAATGCAAATGCATTGGGAAAAAGAAGCAAATAATAAAAAAATCACACAAATTACAAGACCAGATGTTGTATTGGATTTTATCAATAAGCAGCCAGGTTTAAAAGAGATGTGTCATTTATTTCCAGATATCCTTGCGGTATATGCGCCTCAACTTACAATAAAAGGATTTAGTGGAGAGTTTGAAAAACAGTTTGAAGAGATGTTAAGTACATCGATTGCAAAACAAAACAATGATAGATTGAATCAAAACATATCAGGTACAGGTCTTACAGTTAATAAACTTCAACCTGCTTGTTCTTTAGAAGTTGCTTTAAGACATCCAACCTTTGGAAATTATATCTCAATAGATATTGCTTGCAATTTTGTTCAAGGAAAAATGGGGGGGCCAGAAACTCAATATTACGAGATTTTTGAATATATTATTTGGCTTCTTTCATCGGATAGTAATTGGTTACCCAAAGAAATACATAATTTTCTGTTAGATGGAATGAAGGAATGGAATGTATGGATTTCTTCATATCAGCAAATTCAAAATTATGATCGGAAATTTATAAATTCACTGTATAAAGCCAAAAGCCATAAAACACATAAACTTACTGAAAAAACGAAACACTCATTACTACAGTGGGTTAAACATTCTTTATTTATTCTTAATCTCAATGATAATCCAAATATTATTATGGATAAATTTTTTAGTTATTGCTTTATCGAAGCCTATTTGAAAGAAAAATTCAAAAGAAAATAAATTGCTTTATTAAAATATAATTTTACCATCCTTGTTTAACTCTATCTCATAGACCTATAATAAAAGGACTATGACTCAAAATATTAACGATAATAAAATTACTTTCTTTGCTGAAACTAATTTTCGTGGAAAACACAAAAAGTTTGGAATCAAGAAAAAGGATCGGCCGGGACATATGTATATTATCGGTAAAACCGGCACTGGCAAGTCAACCCTTATATCCCACCTTATTAAGTCAGACATACAAAATAATGAAGGTTTTGCTTTGATTGACCCGCATGGTGATTTGGCAGAAAAAATATTAAGAATGATTCCTGATAAC
>JACQWU010000054.1:0-2302 GCA_016209155.1 Candidatus Desantisiibacteriota bacterium
CTCGCTAATCTTATTCGCGAATATTCGCGAATTCAGATTCGCGTAAATTAGCGTTCTAAAAACAGAGACGTAATGCTCTCAAAAATAAATAGTTTTGGTATTCTGGGAATCGATGCCTTCCCAGTGGAAATAGAAGTGGATATAAGTTTTGGTCTGCCTCAAACCAACGTGGTGGGCCTTCCTGACGCCAGCGTGAAAGAAAGCAAGGAAAGAATTAAATCTGCTATAAAAAAAATATCTGAGGAACTGGAGGAAAGAGTTAAATTTTTTCGTGACAACAATAAACTTCTGGAAGCACAGCGGCTGGAAAGCAGAACAAAGTATGATATTGAATTAATGCTTGAAATGGGGTATTGCTCCGGTATTGAAAATTATTCCAGACATATCTCGGGAAGACAGCCTGGTGATCACCCATACACTTTATTGGATTATTTTCCTGAAGATTTTTTACTTATAATTGATGAATCACATGTAACAATTCCTCAGCTTAATGCTATGTATAACGGTGACCGCGCGCGAAAAGAATCATTGGTTGAATTCGGATTTCGTCTTCCTTCCGCGTTTGATAATAGACCGCTTTATTTCCAGGAATTTGAAAAATATATAAAACAGGTGATATTCGTTTCGGCTACACCGGCATCTTATGAAATGGAAACGAGCGGTAAATTTATAATTGAACAGATAATACAGCCCACAGGGCTTATAGATCCGGTAATAACGGTTCTCCCTGTAAAAAATCAAATAGATGATCTATTAATAAGAATAAAGGAACGAGTTGAAAAAAAAGAACGGATACTTGTAACCACGCTGACTAAAAGGATGGCTGAAGATCTTTCTAAATACTTTGCTGAACTGGGAATACGTGTTAGATATTTACATTCGGAGATTGAGACTATTGAACGCGCGGAAATATTGCGGGATTTAAGGAGAGCTGAGTTTGATGTACTGGTAGGAATCAATTTACTTCGTGAAGGGCTTGATTTGCCGGAAGTATCGCTCGTGGCTGTTCTTGATGCCGATAAAGAAGGATTCTTGCGGAGCGCGCGTTCCCTGATACAGGTTGGAGGAAGAGCCGCGCGTAATGTCAATGGAGAAGTAATATTATACGCAGATGTAATGACAAAATCTATCAACCAAACCATATTAGAATCGGAAAGGCGGCGTAAAATTCAGATAGAATATAATCAAACACATAATATAACTCCTACAACAATCCAAAAAAACATTTATGATTATATATCCCATAAACAAAAAATTGAGGAAGAAGCTGTCAGTATGAATTTAATTGATAATTCTTCCGAATTTATGCCCCATGAAGATGTTGAATATCTTGATAAAAAAAATATTCCCATGCTGATTTCACGTTTGGAAAAGGAGATGAAACTTTCTTCAAGAAAATTAGAATTTGAAAAAGCCGCGCGGCTTCGAGATAGAATAATGTATCTTAAAAATTCACAAAAGAATTAATATTATGGAAAAAATTATAAAACTCGATCAATACATTTTTATTTATTTAAATAATAATCTACATGCAGAATTTTTCGATAAAATTTTTTATACATTAAATCTCTTTGGAAACTGGTGGATTTTAGCTCCTGTATGTTTATGTTTGATCTATTTTTATAATCGTAAAGATTTATTGCGTTATTCTATCCTGCTTATAATTTGCGGAGTTGTCTCCGGAGGAATTCTCCATTTTTTAAAATGGTATATAGAAAGACCAAGACCCTTAAGCGAATTTGAAATTTTGATAGAGCAGGGGACAATAGTTATCTATACACTTGGGGAAAAGCTTAAAGGAAACAATTCTTTCCCTTCCGGCCACACACAGACTGCTTTTACAGGCGCGGCTTTTTTTTACTATTTTTTCAGAAGGAAATATTCCATTTTATTTTTTGTCTTTGCTTTTTTTGTGGGAATTGCAAGGATTTATTCAGGTGTACATTATCCTCTTGATGTTTTAGGAGGTGCATTAATTGGTATTTTGCCTGTTTTTATTATATACCGAATATATGAAAAATATTCCGGGAATTATTCTTTTAATATCAAATAATTTCAAGTACCTATAAGTGTGTATTTTATTGAATATTGTTTGACATATAATATAATTGGATGTATATTTTGATATGATTTATATGAAAAAAATTGTAATAAGCAAAAGAGGAGGAATGGTATTATGATAAAGCTTAAAGTTGTTACTGATGAAAATAGAAAAGAAACTTTTTCTACTATAAAAAATGCTATTTCCACGGAAATAAAAAGACTTGAAATAAGTTTAAGAATAACAGAAAAGGAAATAAAA
>JACQWU010000054.1:2313-15164 GCA_016209155.1 Candidatus Desantisiibacteriota bacterium
GAATAACAGAAAAGGAAATAAAAAAATTTGAAGATAAATACAAGGTTAAATCAAATGATTTTTTAAATAAATATACAGCCGAGGATCTCGAAAGAAAGGATGAAGAATATATTTCATGGGTTGGAGAGTTGAAATTTAAAGACAGTATTATTTCTGAATTAGCAAAATTAAAAGAGATAGAATATGAAACTATCTGAATACATAGCAACAATAGAAAAAATCATACGTGAATATTCTCAAACCGATCTGATATTGACTCATGAACTTTATAGTGATTTAAGAACAGAAAAATTAGGTATCCTTAAAGGAATTATTGTATTTATAGATAACTCAAAATTAATGTTTACAGAATATGTGAATCTTAAATATGGGACAGAAAAGGTTTCATATTCCTACCACTATCAAGATGCAAAAGATCAACTTATATTTAGATATGATAATTCAAAACATAGACCTCCTTTACTCTATCTTTGCCACAAGCATTTCAAGAAAAGTATTATTGAATCAAAAATCCCGAATTTTAGTAATATTATCGAGGAAATAATTGCAATTATTTTAAAAAAACTTGAAGATATTAACTAGTTAAAGCATGTACGCAAGCATCCTGAATTTGCTGAAAATATTCCTGAAAATGCTGTTGTTGCAATGCAATTAGATAGAGATAAGGAATTTGAGGTCACAATTTGTGACCTCAAGTTGGAGATATAAATGGTTTTCTCTATATCACAAAGAACTATTAAAAAAATTGAAATACCGCAACCCATTATTCATATTATTGGATTACCGGGTGCTGGGAAATCTACTTTATCAAAAAAACTTGCTAAAAAATTTAAACTTCCAATATTTTATATAGGAAAATATCGTTCGAAATTTCCAGAAACAGGTGTTGGAGAAGCAGATGCATGGATAAATCTGTTTCATGAAAAGTATTCCGGCGGAAATTATTATTGACACAACGGATTTGAATAGAGATGAAGTTTATAAGATTGCGAAGGAGAAAGTATGCAGGATAGTGAAGTTGTCCCACAATATCAGATAGAAAACAAAATATTTTTTATTAGAAACAAAAAGGTGATGTTAGACAGAGACTTAGCTGCTTTATATGAAGTTAAAACTAAAGTTCTGAACCAGGCAATTAAAAGAAATATCAAAAGGTTTCCTTCGGATTTTATGTTTCAGTTGAGGCATGAAGAGGTATCTGAACTTTCAAGGTCACAATTTGTGACCTTGAAAAGAGGACAGAATATCAAGTATTTGCCTTATGCTTTTACTGAAAATGGCGTCGCCATGCTTTCGAGTGTTTTAAATAGTGAACGAGCGATAACAGTTAATATACAAATAATGAGAACTTTTACAAAACTTCGTGAGATACTTGTTACACATAAAGAATTAAGACAAAAGATTGAAGGAATGGAAAAGAAATATGATTATCAATTTAAAGTTGTTTTTGATACAATAAATAAATTATTGGAACCTATGGAAAAACCTGTGAAAAAGATTGGATTTATAAAAGAAAAAAGAGTTAAATACCAATTAGGGCGGAAATAGAATATCTTGAATGTTATATGGATTGATGTGAGGTAAAAGATGATTTCAATAATGTCGCGTACTGTTAAAGAAGAAAATGGTTTAAGGCCATTTCAAAGAGAAACTTTGAACGCTTTACAGTCTGACGCTGATTTAATTGTTGTTGAATCTCCTGTAGGCTCAGGCAAAAGTCATATTGTCAGACAAGTCGCAGAAAATTGGCAGGGAGCGGTTGTTCTTACATACCCGACAAAAATTCTAATGGATACGCAAAGGCGGGCGTTAAAAAATGATTTTCCTGAATCAATAATGTGGCCGGAAGAAACAGGTATCCCGCGAAACAATGCTCCTACAATTTTTTATTATTCCTCTGACGCGTTAATATCTTTCCTGAAACAGCAAAAGAAAGATTATCGTCTTGATAGGAGTGAACTGTTTGATACGATTCTTCATCAGCAATTTTGGGCAAGCAAAAGAAATATTATAGTGACCTCTCCGGATGTTCTTCATCTTCTGGCAAATTTGAAGGCTTATAGGGGATCGCAGAGGATGTTGTCCTTTTTGAATGGATCAGTGGTTGTATTTGATGAATTTCATTTATATACCGGCCTGAAAAATTTTCCAAAATTACTTGATAATCTTTTTGAGTCCGGCATCAAAAAAGTTATTCTTCTTTCCGCCACCCCTGTGTTTACAGAAGAAATGCAAAGTTTACTTGCCCGGTATAAGACACACTATATTAATTTTAAAAATTCTATCGGCGGCGAAAGCGATACGGTATTTAATTACCCGTTGGATCTTGAATTTGTTAATTGCCGGTACACGAAACGAAATGATTTAATAGCGGTTCTCGAACAGTATATTCCCTGCCTGCCAAAGCCTATGGCGATTATATTTGACTCAGTTTTTAGGTTGAGGCATATATTACCTTTGCTTAAAAAACAGTTTGGCGCCCAGTGGAATATAGTTGAATATAGCGGTTTTCATAAGGATAATTATTCGCTTAGCGATAAGACAATTTTAGTTGGCACATCCTCAATTGAAGTCGGTATTAATATGGTTTTCAAAAGCCTTATTACAGAAGCATCTTATTGGACATCAGCGGTGCAAAGAATTGGAAGAGTTGGAAGGTTTTGCGATGGAAAGGTAATTGTACTGACCACGAAGAATATGGAGCCTTATCTGTCTTCAAAAAACATAATTTCCCGTGATGAATTGGAGAATGATCTCAAGTTGGTATTGAAGGATATAAAAATGACGCATGTTTGTGGAGATATGTTTAGAGGAGACAGCTACCCTTTTCTTGTTTATGACCTTGACTATAAAAGGCTTTCGTCCTATACTGAATCAATATTTTCAATGTACGAACCGACAAGCTGGATTAATGACTGGCAATGTTTGAGTGTTCAGGAAAAAGAAGAACACCTTGCAAAATATATTAAAAATAATGAAACCATTTCAGATATTTTGCTTAAGGATAAATTATTTCCATTTTGGGGCGTTATTGAAGGCCGTTTAAGAGATAAATACGAAAAAATTTCTGTGCATGCTGCTGCTGATGAATTAAGTATTCTTTGTGAAGAATCAAATATGAGATATGCTTTTGAAAGGAATTAATAATGCTTACAACCGAAGAAATAAAAGCTATATTAAAACCTCAATTTGGCTTTTTGGGTAAAGGCGGGGAATTCAAAGAAGAGCCCTTATGGGTTCATGCTTTTACTTTATGGAGTATCGCGTCAAAAATTATAAAATTTATCCCTCGGTTTGATGATAAGGAGCGGAGGCTTCTTGAGATTACCGTTTTAATCCATGACATTGGTAAAATGTCTGATAAAAATCAATCTATATTATCAGGTGGGGATGAGGGTAGGGTCGGACATACTCAAACAAAAGAACAAATTAAAGCGTATTTTGAAAATCACGGACTGATAGAAGAGTTCGCTCTTTCGGAAAGGGATATTGATTTTATTTATCATGCTCATTTACATCATGATTTGCCGGAAGAAGCCCTGAAAACAGCCCCGCCGAGTTTGGCAATTTACGCGGATATTGTCAGGTACGCTGATTGGCTCGCTTCACAAGAAAGGGTTGACAGGCAGTTGATACAGCGTATTTCCAATTCATTAGAGCCATTTTGTCAGATTACTCTGGTCAACATTTCAAGGCCTGATGGGCCGTCTAATTATTTATTATTTGATACAGCCTATAATATTTACAAAGAAACAGGCTGGGATGTATTAAGTGTTTTTCCAAATAGTTTATTGCTTATTGCCCCTAAAAATGCTTTGTATCCAACAAAAAATGAAATTGTCCAAAAATTTCAAGACAGGCTTATCAGAGAATCTTTATTACTGCAGAAACCTGTTGTAACGAATTTTGCTTCCGTTCTTCTTGCTGGTGAGTCAGCTAAAAATCCGAAATTATACCTGGAAGTTCATAAGGAATATATTATTGAAACTCTTGGCGATTTTGAGAAATCGCATTTATTGTTTTTTAAGCTCTTAATAGAAATAATAGATATTTCCGGGAAGTTGGTTCCTGACATTAAAGAAGCATATCTAACACTGGATATTCTTAAAGGGCTTAGCGGAACAAGAGGGATACCGATAGCGAGAAAAAAATGGATAGATTCAGGCGGAAAAATTACCGAGCCGCTTAAAGAAATGTTAAAAGAGATGTTTAATTTCTTTTCTTTAAATAAAGTTGTTCCTTTTGAAATATTTAATAATGAAGACGCGGTAAAAATTTTAAAACAGGTTTCGGCTGAGGAGCTTTATAATATTTTATACAAACTAACAGAAAAATTATTTCCAAATATATCAAATATCGCGTTTCAAAATGCTCTGGATTCTCTTATCAGTATGGAAGAAGAGGCCGATTTTAGAGAGATTGCTATCAATAGATTTGAAAAATATAAGGAATATAAAGCAACACAGAATCCGGAAAAGGGGATATGTGAGAGTTGTGGATTCGTAATAGCTTTTCCCACTCAAAAATCTCTGAATTTTCCGGGAGGAAAACGATGGGGTTTTTCACAGATAAATGCTCATACTGACAGCGCGAGAGCCACATGCACTCTATGCGCTTATGATACTATGATTATGAGAAAAGATATTCCGGAAAGCAAAAGTTCTATATATGTAAGGCTTGAATCAAAGAGCGCTGATATATGGTTTTTATATGATGACATTAGTAAATTAATACAAAATTTGGACGCATCTTTTTCTAATCCTTATGAACTGGAAAACCTTAATGAAAATAGCGGGTATGGTTTTCTTCCTGTTCCAAAGACTTTTAAAATGCCGAAATTTAAAGAAAAAACAAAATATATTTTACAAGGCTTTAATAGCGTTAGAGGATATATCATCCCAATAACACGCGTTGATAATAATGCAAGCCCAAAAGATTTAAGGGCAAAATATTTAAGCCTTTACGCCCTTCTTAAAATGATGGGATTTGACGCGCATATCGGGTTTGAAGAGCAGAACGGGCTGTTTGGTGATAATCCTATTGCAAAGCATGGAGAGGATTACGAAAGTCTTTACTACAGAGGATTAGCTGTTAAATATTTGGCAAGAATTACTAAAAAAGACAGTAACGCACATGTATTTGCCGAAGCATTGTTGACAAAAAGCCCTTCAACGGCATTATCTAAAATTTGTGAATCAGTAGAAGATAACAAAATTAAACAAGAACGAGTTATTTATATTATGGAAGCAATTGTGAAAGGGGATTTTAAAATATCAAAAAACGGAGGTGAATATACTATGAAAGAATTATTGCAGGACGCGGCATTTTTCTCGGAAGGAATTCCAGCTTTTATACGGAGCAAAAAAAATGGGGATTATGATGCGTGGTATACAAAATCATCAAAACACCTCATTACAAAACCTGTCTCAAAGACAATGAATAGTATTCTTCAAGGTGATGATTTTGAAACAGCTTTTGCAAAATTTCTGTCATTAATAAGAGAAAATATATCATCAGATAAAACTAAAGAAGATTCCGAAGGTAAAAAACCTAAAGTTGATATAAATGACCTTAAACCTTTTGTTGAAAAGACAAAAGAAATATTAAAACGGTATTATAATCTAAGAGAAAATGATGTATCTTCTTTTATTCAGGCAAAAAATGCTTTGTTATCCTCAATCTATTTATTAAAACGTTATCCAAATATAAAGGAGGTTGTTAATGGTTAATTTACTCACTACCCCATCGTTATTGAGCAAAGGTGTATATTTACAGTTAGTTGTAGAAATGAAATTATTAGATGACGCTATTATACGGAGTAATGAGGCAGAAGAAGTTTTAACCCATCATTATAAAGCTATCGAGAACAGGTTTATTATTCCATGGCGAAAGGTTAAAGGTAAGTTAAGGCGGTTGGTATTAGAAAAGCAAAGGGGTTTGGATATTGAACCGGATTGTGCATTAAAAGATGCGCTGTGCATGCGTTGCCCATCATGTTTATTATTTGGAGGAACCGGTGAAACAAGTGGAGCGGGCCCTTATGGTAAACAGGATTATAATATTTTATCCCGTGTCTTAGGTGAAACTTTCATTTCGACCAATAAAGTTGAAGGAGTCCAAAATTATACTCAAAATGCTGTCGGAGAAAAAGACTTAATGACCGGCCAGGCCCTGATGACTATACTTACTGTTCCAAAGGAAACTATTTTTAAAGGTGTTATAACTATAAAAGATCCAACACCTGAAATGGTATCAATTATTGCGGATAACCTTAAAAGATTAACAAGAATAGGCGCCAGGAGTGTTGAATGGGGACGGGTTGAAACAAATATACTAGGTTATAAATTATCTGACAGAGAAGATATTACTGTTTATCATTTATTGGAAGATTCTTCACAAACCGTATTCCAAAATGATCTTAACGCTTTTATCCAAAGTTTGCCGAATGCTGATGCGTCTTATACAACATTAAACAATCAACTGCCGGAACTTTTTAAAGACCTGATTGCAAGACGTTCTCCTAAAAAAGATAAAAAGGTAAAAACAAAAGAAGATGAAAATGAGGCAGGAGCAGAATAATGGATATATATCCATATACTATTACGCTTATTGATCCTTTATTTTATTCGCATGAAGCGCTGTCAGGAGCATATACACAGCCCTATATCCATGCTACAGCTATTAACCACGCGGCAGCCTGGAGTATGGGACGAGCGCGGGAGGATCAGAGCTATATTATTTCAGACGCGAATGGCGGAAGGAATATCCCGCGATATGAGCATTCATGGATTGAGCCCGATTTTTATTTTACCCCGGCCGCGATTAAAGGGGAAATAAATTATATCGTTGAAACAGTTAAAGGAGATATGGATTATTTTATTCAGCCGGGATTTGGACAGGCTAAAATAATGGGTAAAAATATTGGAAGAAATGAAGTTTTAAAGGCATACAGAATCTTTTTGTTGCCGCCTGAAACGGTATTTACAGGATACCTTCATGCGAATGAGGATGTTGTTGAACATATTCCGAACTACATAAGGCTGGGTAGTTTTAGAGGAAAAGCGGAGCTTAAAATTGAGAAACAAGAAAAAATATTTGGAATAGTTTCCGATCAATATGTTAATCATCTAGTGGATCCCTTAGTTTCTAGTGTAAAACGCGGTGTAATGATAGGTATGTTTCCTTATCCAATAATAGACAACGCGCTTGCCGGGAATACTTACGAAATACGAAAACATGGACGAAGAGAGTTTATCGCAATACCTTCGCGCGCTGTTACGTTTAATAAAGATGAACTTCTTAAAAGACTTCAGGAGTTGAAACCCGGGCTATCAAAAGCTAAAGATGTTTCGTTAACCTTAAAAGACCGTACTTATATTATTTTGCACATGATAAGAACAGCTCTTTCCGTAAAACTTTTTTTGGCTGGGATTCATGGGGAAGAGCGGCTTGAGTCTGAATTAAAAGAGATAGAAGGCTTTGAAGTTATTCGTCTGGCTTCAAAAGGAGAAAATCAAATATAGACGAATCGATTATTAATGTTGATGAAGAAACAGCGCAAGAATATCAAAAACGCATAGAAAGAAAACTTGCTGGGAAAGAACCGCTTGATAAAACATTGGTTTTCTACGAAATATTAAACCAGCTTTCAGGTAAGCCTATGAGCAAAGAAAATCTTGTGGATGAGTTGGAAAATAATTCAAAAGAATGTGTTTCTGTTAATTTGTTTTACCTTGAAAAAATCGGTTTTATTGAATATAATAATGGCAAATACACCATAATTCCTAAAATAAAGAAGCTCTTAACAAAAACAAAGTAAAGTTGTATTCATAATTATGCCATTTTATGAATGAAAGTATACCATGTGCTTATTCGCGCTGAAATATTTATTTTATATAATTTTTGAGGGGGAAAAAACAATTCCTGAATTAATGAAAGACGTTGGTGGTTCACAATCTAACGTCTCGCATGCCATGAGCACCCTTTACAAACTTGGTTTAGTAACCCATCCCGACAAGAGGGTGAGGTACTGGACAGCTGATTCATCAAATGAATTAGTTCGATTAATGGAAAAACTTCTTTTTGTTTCTGGAAATAACCCTGCTTTTATAATAACAAAACGGGAATAACGATAAAAATTCTTATTGATTCAACAAAATTTTCAAAAGTTACTGTAATAAAAACTTTAAAAAAATTAAAACTATCGAAATTAATAGAGAGAGTTGGTAAATCAAATAATTATCCCTCTCAAACAAATTCTGCCGGCTTATTTTTTAATATATGTTTTCTTATACGCGCTTTTTTTAATAAAAATAAAAACGCTGAATTATCTTTGCCTGAAATCATGGAACAACTTAAAAATGATAGTTCAGTTTTGATTTTGGCGCATTATGGCTCCTCTGCAAGAGGAACTATTGATAAATTTAGTGATATAGATATTTTTGTTGTAACCAGAGATAAAATTTCCAGAGGGGATATTATTTCAAAATACTCCGGCAAAAAAATAGACCTTAATGTATATTCCAAAAAGGGATTTTTAGAACTTTTAAAATTTCAGCCGGATTTTATTCGCAATCTCTCCAGGTCAAGAATTCTAAAAGGTAAAGATATTTTGGAAGAGGTAGTTAAATGATTATTCAACAGTCAATTCTTAAGTTAAAAACAGAACCTTCACTATCCGCTCATGGAAATAGTTTAAGAGGCTATATCTCCAATCAGTTTCCCCAATATGACATTCTCCATAATCATAAAGATGTTGGCAAATTTATATATTTATATCCAAGAATTCAATACCGGATTATAAAAGAAGAAGGATATATCATTGGCATTGAAGAAGGAAGTAATTTGGTTCAATTGATAGGATCAAAAATTGAAACTATTACACTGAAAGATGAAATTCACAAAATTTTAAAAAAACAGATTACATCTGAAGATGTCCAATTTGGAATTACGGATTCTGTTATAACATATTCTTTTATAAAGCCCTGGCTTGCCTTGAATGAAAAAAATTATAGTGATTTTATACATGTAAGAACTAAAAAAGATAAAGATGTAATTCTGAAAAACATATTAACCGGCAATTTGCTAAGTATATCTAAAAGCCTTGGGTATATTGTAGAACAACAAATAAATGTTACATCTTTAAATTTATCTGAGACGGACTCATTTCTTAAAGGCACCCCCATGCTTGGTTTCCTCGGCACCTTCTCCGTCAACTTTGAAATCCCGGATTTCTGGGGAATCGGGAAGTCGGTGTCGCGGGGATTTGGGACAGTAAAAAAACTTAAAATATAAAAGAGTTAGATATTTTGAAGCGGAAATGTTAAAATATTAATTAGAAAGGGGGAATAAAAATGGCTGTTATAGATATGGTAGCAAAAGAATTACATATGTCACCTAAAAATCTTTTAAAAGAAAGTCTAAAAACTTATCTCGAAATAAAACTTTCAAAATTAGAAGCAGACATTTTTTTAATTGCAAAAAAATATGGAATTAAAGATGTTTTTGAACTTGATTCAAGAATTAAAAAGGGATTCTTAAATGAGAAGGAAACATACGAGGATTACTTTGTTTTAGATAATCTTGAGGCCGAACGGGAAAAAACAAAGAAAATCATGGAGAAGCTTTAATGCCGGCAATTGAAAATTTAAAAAGGATAGCTGAAATTGAATTTTCGGATATTGTTAAAACTACATATCAATATGAATATAAATTAAGAATCATTCTTATCAACAATACTTTTATAGATGTATATTTATCTCAAAAACTGCACAACAAATTTGGTTTTCATTGGGAATGCAAGGACAAAAAGAAAACTATTTATAGGTATGACAATTTTCCAGATATGAATTGGCAGTCCATATCGACCTTCCCGTATCACTTTCATAATGGAGCGCAAGATTCAGTTGAGGCTTCACCGTTTCCGCTAACAGCAATTGAAGGATTTAGGGCATTTATGAAATTTGTAAAAAATAAATTGTAATTGGCATACATTACCTAACAGATTATATAATATATAATTATATGTTAGGTAACAGGAGAAAATATATGTCGTATGATAAAAGATACTTTGGATGAAGAGCACAATATTTTAAATAAATGTAATTCCAATATGGAAAATGGCTTCTGAATGAACAATAGAAGAACGTGATTCGGTTTCCGTGACCCGTTGCCGTAAATAAACAAACGGATCACGGAACACGGGAAACGGCATCTTTTTTATTAAGGATTACATATGCAACTCGTAATTAACTCTTATGGTTCATATCTTCAAAGAAACGGCGACTGTTTTAAAGTCAAAGTTGATGATAAGGTTTCTGAAATATCCTGCAAAAAAATATCATCTATCCTTATTTCAACAGCCGCGTATATTACAACTGATGCCATAAAACTGGCAATGGAAAACAATATTGATATTGTTTTTATCGATGATTTTGGGGATCCTTACGGCAGGATATGGCATCCAAAGCTTGGAAGCACTACACTCATAAGAAGAAGACAACTGGAAATATCGGAAACTGAAAAAGGGCTTAATCTTGCGGTTGATTGGATAAAGACAAAATTTACAAATCAAATAGAATTATTTAAAAGGCTTAGGGAAACAAGGCCGCAAAAATCCGCAGAGATTACAAGCTACATTTCAAAACTTGAAAATACAATGACAAGCTTAAACTCTCTTTCAGGTACAATTGATGAAAATCGGGGAACCATTATGGGGATAGAGGGAAGCGGTGGAAGAATTTATTTTGAGGCTTTAAGTTTTTTAATGCCGGATAGATATAAATTTGAAGGACGAAGCAGAAATCCGGCAAAAGATGAATTTAATTGTTTATTAAATTATACCTATGGAATACTTTATTCCAAAGTTGAGAAAGGCTGTATAATCGCGGGGCTTGATCCATATGTGGGTTTTATCCATACGGATCATTATAATAAAAAGTCACTGGTGTTTGATTTGATTGAAAATTATCGTATCTGGGCAGATGAAACTGTGGTAAACATGTTTGCCGGAAGAAAAGTCAAGGTTGAATATTTTGATAAAATTCCAAATGGATTAACTTTAAACAAAGAAGGCAAAGCCGGATTAATCACCGAATTTAATACATATATGGATGAATCAATTAGATATAATGGAAGAAATATTAAACGCGATAATATAATTCAGTTTGATTGCCACAGGATTGCGAATGAATTGATAAAAGGCAGTGAAAGTGTAAGTGAAAGTGGGGGAAAATAATTTCACATACACTTGCACATACACTTACACGGAGTTTATATGGATAATCTTGTATGGGTAATTTACGATATTTCCAAAACTAAAACACGAAGTAAGATTGCCAAAGCCTGTAAAAATAAAGGGATTTACAGAGTGCAAAAGTCCGTATTTCTCGGTACTCTTAATAAAAATCAAATCGATGAACTTAAAATTATGTGCGATGATATAATTGATCCGGAGGTCGATTCGGTATATATTTTCCCAATGTGCCAGGACGATTTTAAAAAAGTAAAACTTTTAGGTCAGGCGTTTGATAAAAATTTAGTAAACGATGAAGTAAAGGCGTTGTTTGTTTAAAGTGTAAGTGTAGGTGAAAGTGTAAGTCAAAGATAGGGAGATGAATTTGTGAATAAAATAAAGAGCGTTGAAGACCTATATGTTTTTAAAAAAGCACATGCTTTAGTATTGAAAATATATGAATTAACGGAAAAATTTCCATCCCATGAGAAATTTGGTTTGATTTCACAAATAAGAAGATCGGCATATTCAGTTCCTTCAAATCTTATTGAAGGTGGTAATCGTCTTGGGAGTAAAGAATATAGACAGTTTGTTGGCATAGCAAGAGGATCAATTTCAGAGCTTAAATATCAGCTTATGCTATCTAAAGATTTAAAATATATTTCATCTGAAATGTTCGAGGAAATTAAAAAAGAAATTTTGGAAATTAGCTGTATGCTAATGGGATTAGCAAATTCTTTATATAAAAAGGTATGATTTAAATGGATGCCATTACTCCCATCACTTACACTTGCACATACACTGATTTTGACACTGACATGACTGCCATGATTACACCATCAGAGGTAGTAGAGCATCTTTACTGCCCGCGATTTACGTATTTTATGAATTGTCTGGATATCCCCCAGCATGAGGAATTAAGGTATAAAGTATTGAAAGGCAGAGAGCTTCATGAGAAACGTGAGGTTGAAAACCGCGAATATATTAGAAAAAAAATAGGATGTGTAAATAAAGATGTATCGGTATATATCGCTTCACGCAATTTGAGAATAAGAGGCATTGTTGATGAAGTGCTTGAGCTTAATGATGGTACACTTGCTCCGTTAGATTACAAGTTTGCGGAATATAATGATTTCACATTTGAAACTTACAAAATTCAATCGGTATTATACGCGCTTTTGATAATGGAAAATTATAACAAACCCGTTAAAAAAGGTTTTATCTGCTATATAAAAAGCAGCAATAAGATAAAAGAAATTATTTACAGTGAACAGGATATTTGTTATACTAAAGATGTTATTAATGAAATATTTAATATAATACTAAAAGGCTATTATCCCAAAAAAACTAAATACCAGAACAAATGTATTGATTGTTGCTACAGGAATATTTGTGTATAAAAATGGAGCGGAATGCGGAAACATTGAAGGTATTAAAATTGACTAATCTGGAAAATTTATTTGGATTTAAATTTTAATAGTTATAACATATTGAAAATAAAAGATTTTTTGATTGTTTTTGGATGCATAATATTCTAAAAATGGAGGATAAATATTGATTTTGGATGTAAAAAACAACAAAAATGGTGTTAGTAAAAACTGCCTAACTATAAAGAGAA
>JACQWU010000055.1 GCA_016209155.1 Candidatus Desantisiibacteriota bacterium
AAAATAATAATAAGCATTTAGTCTATCGCAATAGCATTTACGAGGACAATTCGCGAAGAACAAAAATAATTGATAAATATGTATCAAGTTATGATGGAGATAACTGGGGATTAAAAGATATAAGTGATTCAACATATCGTCTTTCTTCACTTGAATTGAATGATAACGACCAGCCCTGCTTTATTGCCGGCAATAATAATTTCAAGCTATATTTGCATACCCTGAAAGAAGAAGGATGGAAAAAAGAGTATATAAGGGATATTGGTTATTCAGAAGGAATAGATATGTCTTTCAGGTTATACAATGATCTCCCTGCATTTTTAATTCCTCTATATAAATTAAATTGGGATTCTTACTATGGATGGTATTATGAACTTGGTCTGGATTATTGCGCGAAAATTTTTATAAAACTTAAAATAAGAGAGCAACTGGGACAAACTATAATTTTTAATGTTCTGACAGAAATGCCGAAAGGCATTGAAATAAAAAAATATTTATGGAATTTTGAAGGCACTCGCGGTACACAGCTTATCACAACCGAACCTTATGCCAGTTATACCTATATAAAATCTGCTATATATAAAGCGCGTGTAATTGCTGTTATGGAAGATGATACAAGAATTGCTGCTTTCATAGATGTGAATGTACAGTAATTAACAAAAGATAATATATGAAAAAAACAAAAATATTAATTCCAATATTATTAATACTATTTTTAACAGCCTGCGGAATGAACAACAAAAATTCTCAAAATACGGAACAAGGTCAAAATTTTTATTGATAATATATTATATTTTATCACAAATAATACCGGTTACTATAATATTGATAATATTTCTATAGGTACTCATACAATAAGTGCAACTAAAATAAACTATAAACCATATAATGATATTATTCAAATAGATAAAACAGGGATAACGCATGATATTCAAATGATTTATAATAATAAACCTATTGCTTCTGCCGGACAGGATCAAAATGTTATAACAGGAAATATTATAAAACTTGATGGAAGCGAATCTTCTGATGCTGATAATGATCCGATAACTTATTCATGGTCTTTTATATTAAAACCATCCACAAGTACCGCAGCCCTTTCAAATATATCAATAAAAAATCCTGAATTTGCTGCGGATGTTGATGTATTTATGTTTTTACTCTATCAGTTAATGATGGAATTATAAATAGTGATTTAGATACTGTTAATATCGCATCAAAATATTATTCCACGGTTCCACCTCCACCAGCCAATGTGACTGCTATTTCAGGAAATGGAGAGATAACTTTAACATGGGATAGCTGTTATGAAGCAATATCTTATGATATTTACTATGCAAAAAATTCTGGAGTATCAAAAAATAAATACGAACTTAAAATATCCGGTATTACTTCAAACCTTTATATACATAAAGGACTTACAAATGACATTACGTATTATTATATTATAATAGCAAATAATATTTATGGGCAAAGTGATAATTCAAAAGAAGTAAATGCCACACCTGCCATCCCGCCTTCGGCTCCAGCTTTTCTCAATGCTTTACCGGCTGGAGACAGTAAAATTGATTTATTCTGGCAGCCTTTAGCAGACAGCACAAAAGTTAAAGGTTACTATATCTATCGTGATGGTGTAAAAATTGATTCCACTTCAATTAATACTTATCGTGATATAAATTTAAATTCTAAAACAAAATATAATTATTCTATTTCCGCATATGATTTTAATGGAAATGTATCACAACAAACAAATAAAGTTTCATCAACCACATTAGGAAATCCGGTATATTTAAGCGGAGAGATAACTGCTGATACTATATGGCAGGATGAATATATTATAATTATTGACAATGTTATTATTCCGGAAGATGTTAAATTAACAGTTAACCCCGAAACATTATTGCATTTAATGGAAATTATAATATATTTGTTAAGGGAGAATTAAAAGTTTTGGGTTCTCCATTTAAAATAATTCGATTTATTAATAATAATTATCCCAATGATAGTGATGTCAGCAGTATTATATTTGAATCTACAAGTATTGATGCTTATGCAGATAATCTTAATAATTATATAACTGTTGGAAGCGTTATTTCTTTTGCAGAATTAAGCCGCAATGTCTCTATTCAGATTGATAAGAGCTCCCCATATATTGGTGATAACTGGATACATTTCAATAAAGACACAATATTATTATGCGGGAGTTCTTCTATCATCAAAAATAATATTATCGAAGATAATTCCGGAAGCGGGATTGTGATTTATAATCAGGCTCCAAAAATAATAAAAAATATTTTACGAAGAAATAAAAGTATAAACGGAGGAGGTATTTTTGTTTCAAATTCAAACAGTTGTATTACATCCGGAAGTATTAATAATATTTTAATAGATGGGAATATTATTGATAATAATATGGCTGAAAATGGTGCCGGAATTGCATTGTTTAATGGGCCGGCTACTATTAAGTATAATAATATCATTAACAATAAAAGTCATACTCCGGATAAAAGAGCCGCTATTTTTATTGATGGAAATAGTACCTATTCCATTACTAACAATAATATATGGGACTCATCTTTATATGAAATTTATTTAAACAATAATGTGTCAGAAAATGTTGATGCTTCAAATAATTACTGGTACACCAATGATTCAACTATTATTGCAGAGAGAATACGGGATAAAAATGATGCGTCAATTTCAGGTTTTGTAGATTTCTCTGAATGGCTGGGTTATTATGAACAACATATAAAAACCAGTCCAAGGATTTCATTGAATGGGACAACCAAAAAACAAATTGCTGATTTCAGGATTCAAAAAGTTAATGAATATTATAATTTAAATTTATTTTCTGTAAATTATGATCCTTTAAAAGAACCGGGCAATAAGATTTACGGCTCGATAACCGATGGCGCAGATTGGATGGAGGATACTCAATATTATATATGTAATCCATATCTTTTAATGATTATTACATATCAAAATTATATTCGGCCTTTTGAATTTAGCAGTCAAGTTTCAGAAATTAAATATTTTAATAATATTATTGAAGAAATATATGATAAAGAAAGCGCACGTAGATTTTTTTTAGATTTAGAATATTATATGATTTATGCAGAGGCTTATGAGAGAGTTGTCGAGTTATGGATGGTTAATGCTTATGATGCCGGATATCTTTATGCTAATATCGATATTGACAAATCTGCAAATATTAAACCATATAAAGATACTTCCACAAATATAATTAATTCTATTTATAGTAATTCAAGTTTTTATCATTATGGGCGTTAAAAAGTTAATAATATAAGTCCATATGATGAAAATGCTTGTGTCTATATTATAGAAGATAATATTTATACATGTTTATATGTAAAATTATGGAGAACAAGACCTGTCAATAAAGATCAAAAAGAAGATTTAGCATTTATCATTAAAATAATGCCTTAACACTTATATTTTTATTACAAATTTCATTTGTCTGGATATATAAATAAAATCCTATTCCTCTTTTTGTGCAGGCTCAGCACTATTTACTAAAAATGGGATATATATGGCGGAGAGACGGGACACAAAACGGAGGAGGCGGGATACAGAGCGGAGGAAGCGAGGCTGAAGCCTCGCACTACATGTCATACATTGTATGGCAGACGAATTATTCAAGTGCAACAGGGCATGAGCGGCAGATGTGGCAGGCGAGTTTGGAATATGTAATCCATGTATTATATAAATAACTTTTCAGCTGGTTGAATAGTTATGTTCTTAAATTCTTCAGTATTTATCCAATCCAAAGGTATAACATTATTACCAAAAGTAAATATCTGAAGTTCTTTTGTACCTTTGCAATAAGATGATTTTAGCAGTTTATGAAATTCTTCCTTTGAGGAACATTGCCCGGATGAGAGAAACATAATACTAACCGGGGTGTGTATATTCACAGGGAACATAAAGATGCGGGAAGATATATGCTGATAAACCAAGTTTATATTTTGTTAGTCCATTATTAAGAAATGCACGAGTACCGCCTATATTTATTTTTTTGTAACCTTTTTTTTGCATTTCTATAATAGTGAAATAATACGCCGCACCAATAATTCCTGCTTTTAAATATGCTTCATTTCCATTTTCAATACCAAGTCTTCTAAAAAATACACCATTATTTTTATACTCTACTATCATCCCACCCGCAGTTTCATTTTCTTTTTTAAAAATAAACAATTCAGAATTTTTACAAATTTTCATAAAATCCGAATAACTATCTATAATCGCAATATTAAGATGACGTTTTTTGATATAAGGCAAATGCATATTATAATAAAAATTTTCAAATTGAATCTGAGATGTTGTTACTTCAAAGTTTAAATTATATTTTCGAATATGACGTTGAATATCTAAATAACCGGAACGGCGCAATTTGCGCATCAAATTCATGGGAAGCGAAATATCAATTTCCATTTCAAGCCAGGATGGTATTTTAAAAGACGGCTGTTTTTTAAATAAATAGTTTGTGAAAATATTAAATTCCACAAAAATCAGAATGCATTCAGGAAAGTTTTTACGCATAAAATTCCGGATGTTCCAAAATAGATGATAACCTATAAATTCTTTTTTATATCCCGGAGAAAAGAATTCCTCCGCAAAATAATTATGATAAATATCATCGGATCCGGCATATATAAAAACAAATTCAATACCATTTAATTTACTTTTCCCATGGAATTTAAAAGCAGGAAGATATATTTTCTGGAATTGTCCCCAAACCCAGAAAATAGGCTTAAGAAATTTCCGGTTTTTTTCGGGAATTCTTTGATAAAACTGTTTGAATTTTTGTTTATTATTTGAAATGAAATGCTGGTATATATTATTCATAAATATGTTCGCTTTGCCCGCAATGACTGATCCCGTACTTTTTGGACAGCCCCTTCTTCATTAAAATAATGAAGAACCCTGCGGCAGATAGATTGGGTCAAATCAATTTTTATAAAAATTAAAAAATTTCAGTCAAAAACTTTTGTTATCCCCCAAAATTTTTTATCGGGGATATGGTTTTAATAAACTGAATTCCAGCTAACCCATGAAGGACAATACTAAATCAAATT
>JACQWU010000021.1:0-7679 GCA_016209155.1 Candidatus Desantisiibacteriota bacterium
TATTCTTTTGCTTCAGCGGATGAGCGGATATCCGGTTCGCTTACGATTTCAAGCAGCGGGATTCCCGCTCTGTTAAGGTCAACAAAGCTTCCTTCTGCATTTTGAAAGCTGTCATTCATGTGTAATAATTTTCCTGCATCTTCTTCCATATGTACGCGGTTAATATGTACTTTTTTTGTGATGTCTTCAAGTGTTATTTCAATAAAACCATTTTTACCGAGCGGTTTGTCAAATTGTGATATTTGATAGCCTTTTGGCAGGTCGGGATAGAAATAGTTTTTACGGTCGAATTTGCAATATTCCGATATCTGGCAATTTGTGGCAAGTGCTGTTCGGATTGCGAAATTGAGGGCTTTTTTATTGTATACGGGCAGAACTCCGGGCATGGCGAGGCATATAGGGCAGACTTGTGTGTTGGGCTTGCTGCCGAATTGGGTGCTGCATCCGCAGAAGGCTTTGGTTTTACTCATGACTTGCGCGTGGACTTCCAGCCCTATTACTATTTCAATGTTTTCGTTATTTATCATATTATCTCCTTTTAGGAATTGGTAATTTTTTATCTCTTTTTTACTTTTGACAGTACTTATAAATTTTTAATTAATAATAATTTAATTGCTATCCATAGCATGCATATTATGCCTGTAAAAGTGATTATGATTCCTGTAATAAAAAGATAAGCTCCTATTTTGAATAAAAAAATATCTTTTGTGATTGACGGCAGTAAAAATAAGCTTATAAGGGTTATTGTGTTACCGGCAATAAGCAGAAAAATAATAATTTTGTGTAATATGTTTTTATCTGAATTTGTTGATTCTGACATGGATGTCTCCAGAGCTTTAGTTTATTTCCACTTTTGTACCTTTTGGAATAATTTTGTATAATTCTTCAACATCATGGTTGTGCATTCTGATGCATCCGGAACTTACGCTTTTCCCTATTGATTCAGGTTGGTTTGTTCCATGTATTCCGTATTGTGTTCTTTCTTTAAATCCCATCCATCTGGAGCCCAGTCCGTTTTTTGGGTCACCTCCTGGTATGTTTTTACCATCGAGTGTCCATGTGGGATTCGGGATTCTATTTTCTATTGTGAAAATACCTTTAGGCGTAGGGGAATCTGATTTTCCGACAGCTACAGGGTATTGTTTTATTTTTTCTTTGTCTTTGTATAAAATAAGTATGTTTTTTTTTGTATCTATTTTTATTTTTAGTAGAGATGTATAACCGGGAATTGAAATTTTTTGTCCTATTTGAAGTGAGGCCGCGGATTTGATGTTGTTTAATTCCATTATAAATTCATATGGGACGTTATAGGTATTGGCAATTGAATTCAGGTTGTCTCCGGATTTAATGGTATAAGATGTTAATGCGGTGCGCGGATAGCCGGCAAGGAGCATTTTAATATTTAAGGATTCTATTGAGTCAAGGATTTTTTGATCATTATTATTTTTTGCTATAAGTGAGGTGTATATGTTTTTTGCTTCTTCAAGTTTTCCGGTTGATTCATATTTTTTTGCCTGAAGAAATAGGTCTTCTGCTTTTATTTGATTTGATGTAATTGCTGTAAAGAAGATTGCCGTAATGATGATGAAATATCTTTTGTACATAATTGTGATGCTCCTTTTTTTTAATTGAGATATATTATAAATAATATATTTTTATGTAAATGTAAACAGTTTATTTAAACAATTTTTGATTTTACCTGTTCTAATCTTTGTTTAATGTTGATTGTTGACGGCCATAATCCGTTTTTATCAAGACTGTTGAAAAAAGCATAAACTACTTCAGGGTCAAATTGGGTTCCTGCTTTTTCTGCTAAAGTAATCAGGATAGATTCCTGTGTAATAGTATTATTTCTATAAGTTCTGAAGCTCTTCATTGCATCATAGCTGTCTGCAACAGCAATGATTCTTGCGCCTAAAGGAATAAGTTTACCTTTTAAGCCTATCGGGTATCCTTTTCCGTCAAACCATTCATGGTGGTGTAAGATTATATCCAGTTCGTGTCTTACATAAGTGGTCTTGCGTAAAATATTAAAGGCTATTACAGGGTGTTGTTTTATTGTGGAATATTCTTCTTCGGATAATTCTTCTTTTTTAAATATAATTTCATCAGGGATTGTTATTTTTCCCAGATCATGTAAAATAGCCGCGTTGCCAATAATCGCGGTTTCATTTTTTTGCAGATGCATTTCATCTGCTATCATTAAAACATATCTAAACACATTTAAGGAATGTTCACGCATATACGGATCTTTTTTTTCATATGCCGATATTAACATCCTTATGGATTCTAAATATGATTGGGTTGAAGGTTCTTCAACTTCAAATATTTTATCTTCTAAATGTTTTATTTTCATTTCTTCCATGACAGCGATGTTTTTAATATTTTTATACATAACTATATTATTTCTTCCGGCCATTTTTGCGGAATAAAGGGCTAAATCGGAAAATCCTAATAATTTATCCTTGTCTTTTACCCCATCCTCAAATAAAGAGGACAGTCCGATACTTACGGTTAATTTGGCTGAGATATCCGCGTCTTTAAATTCACGGGATTCTATGTAAGTTCTTATTTTCTCCGAAATTATCAAGGCTTTTCCGTAATCGGATTCAATAAGTAAAATACTAAATTCCTCTCCTCCGTATCTGGCCAAAATATCACTTTCCCTGATGCACTTTTTTATGCAATCAGCAATTTCAACAAGAACTTTATCTCCAAATAAATGGCCATAGGTGTCATTTATTTTTTTAAAGTAATCTATATCCAGCATCAGGCATGTTATGTTTTGTCCGTATCTTTTAGCTCGGGAAAATTCATTGGTTAAGGCATCACGAAAATATCCGTGATTATAAAGTTTGGTTAAACTGTCTCTTATTGATATTTCTTTTAATGCTATCATTAAATTCTGCATTTTTTCTTCTATTATTTTACGCTCATGCAGTTCATTTTGAAGTTCTTTGTTGACGCTTGATAATTCTTCTGTGCGCTTAGCAACTTTATTTTCCATATCTATGCCGTGTAATTCAAGTTCTGTATCGCGTTTCTGGATTTGTTCTAACATGTAATTAAAACAGTTTGATAATAAGCCTATTTCATCTTTTCGTTTAACGGCGGTTCTTATGGAATAATCCTTTTTGATGGAAATATTTTTCATTAATATTGCCAGATCCTTTATGGGTTTAGTAAGTATTCCCTGGGATAATATTAATAAAAACAGTATAAAAATAAAAATGGAAATAGAAACCATGGTAATATAATAGATTAGTTTATTGATTTGTTTCCGGATTTCTTGTTCCGACATGCCGATAATAATTTTGCCTACGGTTTCATTTCCTATGGAAATGGGATATGAAATTTCATTTATTCCGGTTTTATTTTTAATGGAGTTTATGGTGTATGCAAGGTCAGCTTCTTTGGGCTGAACGGATAATATTTGTTTAAGTTCAGGCATGTTTAGATTTAAGCTTGCAAAAAAAGATGTGACTATGCGGTTATTATTATCTTGTATAAAAGCATATGCAACTTCGGGGTCATGATTGATTGTGCTTACTATGTCATCCAGTTGGAGATAATTTTTGGAAATTAAGGGGTCTTGTCCGATTTCAGCTATATAGTTAGCAAAGCTGCGGCCTTTTGTTGTCAGGGTTTTTCTTAGAAGCTTAATATTGCTGCTGACAAGAACTGTTCCTGCAATGATTCCTCCAAATACTACGATTATCAGCGCTAAACTTACAAATTTGAATTGCAGGCTTTCTTGAAATTTTTTTATCAGCATATTTAAACCTTTTTTATTCTATTGTTTTTGTTACTAATTTCATGAAATCCGGCGGGATCTTAAATTGTCCCGATTTTATGGTTTTTTGATTTAAAATTACGTTGAAATTTTTTAGCGGTTCTATCGGTATATCCGAGGGTTTAGCGCCTCTTAGTACCATTGCCGCTTTTTTGCCTGCCAAACGTCCCATTTCACGCGGGTCAGCGCTTAATCCAAATAATACTCCTTTTGTTACAGGGTCTTCCAGATGTGTAAATGTGATTGTTTTGGATTTTGAGGTTATTTCTACTATTTCAGGAATGGTTTCATCCATAATCCCGCTTCCGGAAACATAAATAGCTTCAACTTTCTCTGCCGCAAAAGATAAAATATTCTTCACTTCTTCCTTTCTTTTGATCGGAATAGGTATTACTTTAATGTTAAATTCCTGTTCTGATTTTTGAAGATTTTTTAGTTGAGCTTCGGAATTGGTCTGCCCGGGGGTATAAAGAACTCCTATGTTTTTTATGGGTTTTAATTTTTTTAGAACTTCCAAAATCCGGGGCATTGGGACATAGGAGCTTGATCCTGTTGTGTTGTTGCCGGAATTCTGCCAGCCTAAAGAAATTTTTGACTCTACAGGGTCATATACTGTGCTGAAAATAATAGGGGTGTCTTTTATTTCATTTGCGAGTGCTACAGCTGCGGAAGTACCGATGGTATAGTACATTGTTAATTTGTAGGCGGCAAATTTTTGAGCTATTTTCATGGCTTTTACTTTATTTGCGTCAGCCAGTTCTGTTATAAACTCTACTTCATTTTCAGTAAATCCTTCCTTTTTTTTTTTTTTTATGAAACCTTCTTTTGAGTCGCTGTAACGCGATTCGGTGCTCCACTGAAGTATTCCTATTTTCTTTTTTTCTGCCATTGTTTTTGTGGAAAATAATGATATTACGATAAAAATAATACTTAGTATGAATATTTTGGATATTATTTTTTTCATTTTTCCCCCTATTATGATAGAAATTGGTAATGTCAAAGATTAATCACAGAGTAAATCTCTGTAACCTGTGGTTCATTTTTTGTATCCTTTTTAATTTAAGCATATAGAAACAGGGCTGTCAAGAAATTTATAGATTTTCGATTTTTTTTTATGGTTTTATTTGTTTGTATTTTATTTTTCTTTTGTTATAATATGGAAATATTTTTATGGAATATAATTTAAAGAAAGATGTAAAAGATGCCGATTTATATATCTATAATAAGGGTAATTTATGATAAAAAAAAGTTTTAATTTAAAAGTATTTTTATTGTTATGTATTTTATTTATATCGGTAAGTATAAGTGCGGGTGATGCTAATGAGGAAGAGCAGTATCATATTGCTTTTTCTGCATTTAATGATCAGTTGTATGATTTAGCGTTAAATCAGTTTGATAAATTTATTAAAAATTTTCCCGGGAGCAGTAAGTTAGATAAGGCTCAATATATTGTAGCTGAGGTTTATTTTAAGCTGGGGAGATTGGATGATGCAATTGTAAATTTTGAAAGATTAATTTCAAAATATCCGCAAAGTGATCTTATTGAAGATGCTCTGAACCGGATTGGTGAAATATTTTTTCAGAAGAAGCAGTATGAGGATGTCATTAATCAATATACCCGTCTCCTTACGTATAATCCCCAAAGTAAGTTTGCCGATGAAGCTCAATACTGGATTGGAGAGGCTTATTTTAATTTGAAAAATTTTAACAGGGCTATTATTTATTATCAGAATATTATTACTAATTATGGCAAAAGTAAAAAAGTGCCTTATGCTTATTATTCAATAGGTTGGTGTTATTTTCTTGATAATAAATTTGAAAATGCCGTGAAAATGTTCCAGGAGGTTATTAAGCAGTACAATGATATGACGATTGCTGAATCATCCAGGTATTATCTGTCTGAATCTTATCTCCATCTCGGGCAGGCAAATCAGGCAATAGTTGAATTCGAGCAATTTATTAAAAATTATCCGGATAGTAAATATATTGATAATGCTTATTATTATCAAAGCGAGGCTTATTTGAGAATTAAGGAATACAAAAAAGCACGTGATGGATATTATGTGATAAAAAATAAATTCACTAAAAGTCAATGGTTTGATGATTCTGCTTATTATATCGGGATGACTTATCTTTATGAAAAAAATTTTGATTTTGCTCTTGTGGAATTTCAAAATTTTATAAAGGAATTTAAGGAAAGTGAATGGATTCCGTTTGCTGTTCAGAAAATAGCTCAGGTGTATGAGCTTAATAATAAGTATGGAGATGCGGTGAAGCGTTATAGCGAAATTGTTAAAAATAATCCCGAATTGAAAAATAAGGATGATCTGTATTACGGTATAGCATTTTCATATTTTAAACTGGGATTGTTCGATTCTTCAATAATGGCGGCAAATAAAATAATTAATGAGTATAAGGACAGTAAATTAGTATCTCCGGCAAATTATTTGATCGGGGAGAATTTATTCTTTGGTAAAAAATACAGTGAGGCTGTCGGGGCTTATCAAAAAGTATTAGATTTATCCGCTTCACCTGTTTCTTTAAAAACGGATTCGGAATATAAAATTGCTCTTTCTCATTTTTATAATAAGGATTTTAAAGAGGCTTGTGAAATTTTTTCAAATCTTACTAATATAAAAGATTTTAAGTTTCGCGATCGTACGCAATTTTTACTGGCGGAATCTCTATATCAGCTTAAAAAATATGATTCTGCTTTTAAAATTTATCAAAAATTAATGGCGGATTTTAAGGATAGTGAGCTTACTAAGGAAGCTCAATATGGTGTGTCCTGGATATATTTGAAAAAAGGTGAGGATGTCGCAGCATTGCAGAATTTTATGACATTGGCTGAGAAAAATAAGGGTGCTGATATAGGGGCAAAAGCCCAGCTTCAGGCAGGTAAAATTCTGTCTGAAAAGAAAAGGTACACTGAGGCTATTAAAGTCTATGGTGATTTTTTAAAGGTTTATCCCAAATATCAGGAAGCTCCTGATGCTCAATTTCAGGTTGCGTGGGGGTATTATAATCTGGAAAAATTTGATGAAGCGCGTGCTGAATTTAAGGTATTGATGAGTCAATATCCTAAAAGCAGTCTGCTTGATAGTGCGCAGTATTGGCTTGCATGGTGTTATTTCAGGGAAAATGATTTTAATAATGCTATTTTGGAGTTTAATAAGATTATTGAGAATTATCCCGGCAGTAAATTGAAGGTTGATGCGCAGTATCGTATTGGTGATTCATATTATAATTTACAGGATTATGGAAAAGCTGTAATTGAATATAATAAGGTGGTAATAATCGATTCAAAAGGAGATATGGCTGATGATGCTTTGTATGCTGTGGTATGGGCATATTATCAAATGGGCAAAGTAGATGAGGCTATTGAAAATGCCAGAAAATTTATGGTGGATTATCATAATAGCAGTCTGGTTCCGGATATTCAATACAGGATAGCTGAAATTTATTATGCGCGAAAGGATTATGCAAAAGCTGCGGAGGAATTCGGGGTTTTTATTGATAAATATCCATATACGGATGTTACGGATAATGCTTATTACTGGAAGGCGTATTCTTATTTACAGGATAAAAAATACGATGAAGCTATAGAATATTTTAATAAAATGTTAAATAAGTATCCTGATTCTGAAATGGCTGAGGATTCTAATTACGGGCTGGCTTCGACAATGTTTAAGAAGGAAAAATATAGAGAGGCTATTGAGGAGTATAATAAATTTTTAAAAAAATATCCCGGGACGAGAATGAAAGAAAATATTGAATATAATATGGGTATTTCATACCGCAATCTTAAGGATTGGAAAGGTGCAATTGAAATATTTAAAAAGTTTGAGACTTCTTATTCTAAAAGCACTTTGATTAATAATGCATA
>JACQWU010000021.1:7693-9801 GCA_016209155.1 Candidatus Desantisiibacteriota bacterium
GTGTAATATATTTTAATAATGAGGATTATAAAAATGCTGTTGAAACTTTTAGTAAAATAGATAAAAAAGTTCAGGATTCACTAAAAGGTGAAGCTGATTATCTGATCGGAATGTGTTATTATAATCTTGGGAATTATGTTTTAGCGGCAGAGGTTTTTATTAAAACAAGCTATTTATATGCCGGGCAGAATATTCTGGTCGCAAAATCTCAATATATGGCCGGTCAGTCATATGAAAAAGATAATAAGAAAATGAATGCAATTAAAATTTATGATAAGCTTCTGGAAACGCACAGCGGCAATGAATGGGTAAAGAAAGCAGAAGAAAGGCGTAAGGAATTGAAGCAATAGATAAAGATAATTATGGAGATTTAAAGGTGAGAAAGTTTAATTGTTTATATGTTTTATTATTGTCTTTATTTTTTTCTACGTTGGTTTATTCGGCAGAAAAAAGTAAAAAAGAAGCTCCTCCTATACAATTACCCGGGGTAACTATAATGGGGGAGGAAAAAGATATCTTCTGGGATACAGGGGAAAAAACTGAATCTATTAAGGAAGATACTCATGATGTATTAAAATTATTACCCTGGGGTATTCGCGAAAAAGAGGCAACATTTAGTATCCTGGATATCAAACGTGAACCAAATATATCGGGTCCTGAGGAAGGTAAAAAGTATATTTTGGGACTTTCTTTGGTAATAGGAAATTATTATTATTATATGGCAGATGTTATTCATGGCGGTGAAAATAATAATAGTAATTATTTGATTAATTATAATTTTATGCATGACAGGGGTGAGCGTAAAAATTCAACTTTAGAAAGGCATAAAATTCTTTTGGATATTTCTCATAAGTTTGCTGAAAATAAATTTATAAATACATATGGAAGGTACACTTCTAATGATATTGAAATGCCGGGGGAAAAGGATAATCCTTTAATAAATAGATCAAGAAAATTAGATGATATGTTTGTTTTGCTGAACTGGGAAAAAAAGAAGTCGGGTGATGAATATGTCATTATCGGCGGTTTCTGGAATGGACAGAATCTGGATGAACGGAATGTGTCTGCTGATAAAAATAATAATGTCGGGATAGAATGTAATTATGCGGATATTTATGAGAATCCTATGAAATTTTTGTTCAGATTATCTAATAATGAATATTTAACTACCGAGCCTGCGGCTATTTATGAAATCGGAATGGAAATGGATGTCAATAAATTAATTGAAAATTTTAATTTGCAGTTAGGGGTGCTTTATACAAATTATAATTACAAAAATATTGATGCTCAGGTTTCTCCTAATTTAGAGCTTTCTTACAAAATAAAGAAGGATTTTACGCTGGATGCCGGTATTAAGCAGGAATTTCCTATTCCGGTTTTTGGGGAGCTTTATAATAATTATTATTCTGCAATTAATCCTGAACGTTTGCATCCTGAAAAAATCTGGAATTATCAATTTGGATTTAAAAATAGAATTTTTTATGATGTGAATATAGGTATGCATCTTTATGAGAAAGATATTGAGGATAAAATTGTTCTTGATGAAGAAAGTTCAGGATTATGGATGCCTAAAAATATGGGGGAATTGATTAAAATAAAAGGTGTAAATGTTGATATGAATTTACCTGTTTCTATTAAAACTAAACTTAAAACCAGTTATGTTTATGCTGATATTGATGTTCCCGGTAGTAATAAGAAGGCGCCTCTTATTCCAGTTCATAATTTAAATCTTATGTTAACATTTATGGGAAAATGGGCAAATTTTGATTTAACCGGAAAATATACGGGTGAAAGATATTCGGATAAGGATATAACCGGGAAAAAATTTGATATGGATAGTTATTTTTTATGGGGTGCTAAAATATATAGGGATTGGGGGAAAAATTTTTCAGGATTTGCTTCCGGTGAAAATTTAAGTGAAATTGGATATGAAGAGGTAAAAGGTTATCCTTTACATAAGATGCGGGCTAAGATAGGTGTTACGTGGAAATTTTAGATTGGAATATTATCGGTGCTGGCACGTTAATTCCTCCCAAAACGAAAATAGGGAAGGGGAGTGTGGCAATGGGAATTCCAGGAAAAATAATTAGACAATTAAATAAAAAAGA
>JACQWU010000056.1 GCA_016209155.1 Candidatus Desantisiibacteriota bacterium
AGTTCATCTTTACATGCTCCAATACTATAAATATTACTGAGCAATTCAACTCCCTTTACCTCACAGGATTTAGCTCCCAAAATTATTCTTTTTTTCTTAAGCGGAGGACAGGTTTCCAATTTTAAATTGTCTCCTTCACCCATTACTGTAAATAATTTTTCAGTTTGCGGAAGAAAAAGATGTTTAAGCGGCCTGGTAGTATTTAAAATATTAAAATCGCATTCGTTGAAATGCTTAATTTGTGTGAATTCACTGTAATTTCCGGATACACAAGGAGCATATACATCAAATTCCTCACAAAGTTTTTCAACTAATAATTTAAATTTTTCATCCGTTATAACTTTTTCCATTAAAATATTATCCTTATTATACAATGAGATTGCTTCGTCGCTTCGCTCCTCGCAATGACTTTTTGAACAACCCCTGCATTATTTTATGCTCTCATCGGGGTCACCTTCTTTAAAAGTGGATAAAGGAGGTGAAAGCTCAGGATTAAGCCCCGGTTTATAGCCATACATATCATTTATTTCTTTTTCCATTTTTTTAATTAATTTACGATAAGGTATTTTAGCAGGGCAAACTCTTTCACACTCACCGCAGTCTATGCACCTGCCCATTACGTGCAATACCCTTATAAGGTTGTAATATTCATTTGTAGACGATTGATTAATTTTACTTATCCATTGAGGAATGTTTTTATCAACAATACATTCGCGGCAATAGCATATAGGACATACATTCCTGCATGCATAACAGCGAATGCACCGGGAAAATTCTTTTTCCCAAAATTCCCATCGCTTATCCGGCGGCATTTTTTCTATTTCTTTGACCTCAGCATATTCATCAATTGATTTATCAGGTTTAATAGATACATTCTCAATTAAATCATTATAAATTTTGGGTAACTCGTTAGTGCAGGAGAGACATTTATCATAAAGAATATCTATTCTTTTATTCTCAATTTTAGAAGAAGAAGCGTTAATAATTATTTTATCATCAATCTCATCGATGGATTCTATCTTTATAAAAGGCAATTTTTTAATTTTATACGGATCAATCATCCCGTTACAATTTACGGCAAGAATATATAAGTCTTCAGCTTTTATCTGATTCCCCTGTAAAAGAGATACAATAGAGCGTAAAGTGCATGGAGTTGCAAGGATTCCAAATTTTTCGTGCTGAGACGATGTATCATCGCCAATTTTTCCGTTAATAAGATAAATAGAAAGGTTATTAATACAAAAAGAATTGAATATCAAACGATTCACATCTTCTTTTCGGGTGATAAAACATGGTCTTGCTCTGTATAAAAATGAACCTTTTTCATAACCAATAAAGCAGGTTATTTTATTTTCATTAAATAATTTATTTACTCTATTTTGAATTTCCCGGTCAATATTCATAATAAATTTTGCTTTTGTAATTTTTTATTGGGACCTAATTTTCGGATATCTTCGACCATTTCCTTAACTGTATCCACAAATTTAACAGCTTCCGAAGCTGAAATCCAGCGCATTTGAAAACGTTCAGATTCAATCCCTATAAATTCAAGAAGCTTTTTTAACAAAACAAATTTACGTCTTGCGTAATAATTTCCTTCTATATAATGACAATCACCCGGATGGCAGCCTGAGACAAGAACACCATCTGCTCCATGCTCGAAACTTTTAAGTACAAAAACAGGGTCAATTCTGCCCGAACACGGAACTCTGATTATTCTTATATTTGAAGGGTAATTTCGCCGGCTGCTGCCAGCCAAATCCGCACCTTCATAGCTGCACCAGTTACATAAAAAAGCATATATTGTCGGTTCCCATATTTTATCTTTTTCATTAATTTCAATATTATTATTCTTCACCATAATGTTTATATCCTTAGATGAAATATTGTTAGGGCTGGCTAAAAAGTCTTAGAATATAGAACTCGAAAAAATGTAAAAAAAGGGCTTGAGAAATCAAGCCCCAATTATAAATTATTTCTCCAGATCAAATAAATTTTCCTGAGCTTTTGCAACATCCTTATCATCAATTTTGAATTTATCTTTATTTAAATCAACATTTTCATTTTCCATGAAAGATTTAGCTTCTAAATCTCCGTTTTTATTTTTAGTTATTATTTCTATTTTTTTTTCTACTTCATTTAATTTTTGAGTACAAAGACGGGAAAGGCTGATTCCTTCCTCAAAATATTTCAAGGAATCATCCAGGCTGAGATTCCCTGATTCAAGTTTATTCACAATCTCTTCAAGTTTAGTCAAACCATCTTCAAACTTAAAACTTTTATTTTTTTGCTGAGTCATATAAAATCTCCATATACTGATAAAAAATTAAATTTGTAATCATATATATATCTATAATTATAAGATAATATTAAAATGTTGTTTAAAAGTCAAGTTATTGGATAAATATTGAGCAATTATTGAAATTATTGACAATTAAAAAATTATATGACACTATTTTAGAATATAGGAGCTCCTAAATGCCATGTAAAATAAAGTTTTTGGATAATGATATCATTAATAAAATTGCGGCCGGTGAAATTATTGAGCGGCCGGCTTCAATAGTAAAAGAATTGATTGAAAATTCAATTGATGCAGGAAGTATACAGATAAAAATTTTTGTTGAACATGGAGGAATGCGTTCAATAAGTATTCTTGATAATGGATGCGGTATATCAAGAGAAGATGCGATTATGGCATTCGAGCGTCATGCTACCAGCAAAATAACAAAATCTGAAGATCTGTTCGAAATTAAGACCATGGGATTCAGAGGTGAAGCCCTTGCGAGTATCGCAGCAGTATCCCAGGTTGAAATGGAAACGAAAGAAAATAAAAGTCCGGTTGGTTCTAAAATAGATATTCATTTTGGGATACCTAAATTAGTAACTGATGTTGGCTGTCATATTGGGACAAAAATCACTATAACACATTTATTCCATAATGCGTAAAAAATTTTTAAAAACTGTAAACACAGAACTTTCATATATAATAAATATGGTAATACAATATATGCTTGCTTTTCCTGATATAGCTTTTGTTTTAGCACATAATAACCGGATTCTATATAATTTTCCAATAACAAAAAACATTGAGGAAAGAATTTATGAAATTTATGGACTGGATATAAAAAATAGTCTTCTTCAACTGGATTATAAAGTTGACAATATCGAATTGCATATTTATGGATTTATTTCAAATCCATCATATTCTAAACCAAATAAAAATTACCAGATAATATTTGTAAATAAAAGAGCTGTTAGAAATAAAACGATAAGTCATGCAATATATGAAGGATATCGCTCATTTTTAATGGTTGATCGTCATCCAATGGCTATAATACATATAGATATAAATTCTAAATTTGTTGACGTTAATATTCATCCTGCAAAAAAGGAAGTAAAATTTACGGATGATAAAATTATTCATAATTCTGTCAGTAATGCGATTTCAGAAGCTTTAAAATCCGGATGTAATAATAAAACTTTTTTAATAAATGAAAAACATTTTGAGAATATCAATATTAATGAACTACCTCAATCTTATCATGCAAACGCAATTAAACCTGAAAGTGATATTAAATTTGAATATTCACTTTTAAAAGATGAAATAAAAGGTGAATCAATATATAAATTACCATCTTTAAATCCCCTTGTTCAGATAAAAAATACTTATTGGATAGCTGAAAATAATAACAAGTATTATATATTGGACCAACATGCATTTCATGAACGAATTTTATTTGAAAAAATTATCTTATCAATAAAAAAATATGAAATACGATTTTTTAACAAAAATTGCTATAATCATGGCATGTCATGGTGCTATTAAGGCAGGGGATAGAATTGATTTGCAAGAGATAAGATGTATACTTATAGAAGCTGAGAAACTCAATATCCCTCATTTTTGCCCGCATGGAAGACCTGCTGTGGTTGAAATTACGACAGAAGAATTGGAAAAAAAATTTAAAAGATAAATTTAAATATGAAAAAATATAATAAAATAGGTATTATAGGTAACGGGGAACCAGATAATAAATATTCTTTCAGCAGATATATTTCAAACTTAAATTTTTTAATTGCCGTAAATGGCGGGACAAAAAATTGTTATAAATCTGGGGTTGCTCCGGATTTAATAATTGGTGATGTGGATTCTCTCCCCGAAAAAATATTAAATTTTTATAAAAAAAAAGGAGTGGATATTTTATCTTTCCCTGTTGAAAAAGATAAAACTGATACAGAATTGGCAATTGAAACGGCTCTGGAATTTAAACCAAAAGAAATATATTTCCTTTGCATGCTTGGGAAAAGAATAGATCATATGCTTTGCAACATTTTTATCATGGAAAAAATAGTAAAAAAAGATATTAAAGCTGTAATATTGGATAAAAACCACAGGATAGAATTATTAAACAAAAATACTCGAATTAATGGTAAGATAGGAGACATTGTTTCATTTATCTCATTAAGCGAAAAAAGCAAAGGAATAACTTTAAAAGGTTTTAAATATAATGTCATAAACGGATCACTGCTTCGTAATCAATCTATGGGGATAAGCAATATTATTCAAACAAATAATGCCGTGATTTATATTAAAAAAGGCCTTGTGCTAATGATTCAATTAATCAAATAGAGGTAATTATGTCAACAGGTAAATTAAATATAGCTTTTATATGGCATATGCATCAGCCTTTTTATAAAAATTTATTAACCAATGAATACGCTATGCCATGGGTGAGGCTCCATGCTATTAAAGATTATTATAATATGGTATCTATTCTTGAATCTTTCCCGAATATCCATCAAACATTTAATCTGGTACCTTCTTTAATTGAACAAATTCAAGATTATATAAATAATCGTGCTGATGATAATATTTTAAGGCTTACCCGCAAACCGTCAGCTAATCTGACAAGTGAAGAAAAAATAGATATTTTAACTAAATTATTTATGGCAAATTGGGAAACCATGATAAAAATTTATCCTCGTGACAGGCAGTTATTGGAAAAACGCGGGGAACATGTTTCTCTCGAAAAATTAAAGTTAATACAAAAAAACCTTACCAATCAGGACTTTTTGGATCTGCAGGTCTGGTATAATCTTGCATGGTTTGATCCTGTTTTTAAAAAAACCGACAATGAGATTAAACAACTTATTGATAAAAATGAAAAATTTACGGAAGAAGACAAAACATTGTTAATTAATAAACAACTGGGGATAATGGGGAAAATTTTACCTTTATATAAAAAATTTATGGAAAAAGGTCAAATAGAAATTTCTGTTTCTCCATATTATCATCCTATTCTCCCGCTTCTTGTAAATATGGATA
>JACQWU010000085.1:0-4447 GCA_016209155.1 Candidatus Desantisiibacteriota bacterium
AAAATAATCAGTAAATCCGGTATACTCATTGTTAGCAAATATATATGGTGCTCCCCAATTACCTTCCATAGAACCGCTTGTATTGATTACCGTTGCTTCCATATAAATATGTTTAACCGGATTTAAAACAGGTACATTATCGATATGGAATATAGCTTCTCCTTGCCCTCCTTCTCCACCTATACCAATAGCCCCAAATTGTGGGTCCCATCTAAGACCCCCGTTTAATAGTACATAATCAGAATGGTTTAAAACAGAGTCCAGATAACCTTCAAATATTGCACCGGGTGAAGTCCCGACAGATCCTACAGGTGATACTTGATTGAAATCCCAATAAATATTTCTTTGATAAGGGAAAGCCCCTCTCCAATATGGATCATACTGTTCCGGCGGATTAATGAATACATGTGCTAAAATAATTGTTGGTAAACACAAAAGAAAGGTTAATAATAATAGAATTTTTTTCATTTCCTTATCCTCCTTAAAATTTTTGTTTCCAGCTTTAGCATATTTTTTGCTAAAATTTTATTTTTTTTCTTAAAACTGCTACCCCAATAAGCCCGCATCCAAGAAGCATAAGTGATGCCGGTTCAGGAACAACGCATTCAGTTGCAATATGAAGATCATCTATCCATACAGATTGTCCTCCTGGAACATTAAAAGGAAGAATTATATCTTCAGCATATGGATTTGGATAAATATTAAACCAAATATCTAATAAATATCTATTGTTTCCAAGAGAAGTAGAAAAATAATCAGTAAATCCGGTATACTCATTGTTAGCAAATATATATGGTGCTCCCCAATTACCTTCCATAGAACCGCTTGTATTGATTACCGTTGCTTCCATATAAATATGTTTAACCGGATTTAAAACAGGTACATTATCTCCATGCCCTTTTTCTCCACCTACCGCACCAATAGCTCCTTTTCGTGAACTCCATGTAATACCACCGTTAAATATAACATAATCAGAATGTCTTAAATCAGGGTCCAGAGAACCTTCAAATACTGCACCGGGTGAAGTTCCGACAGGACCTACAGGGTTTATTGTGAAATCCCAATAAATGTTTCTCTGATAAGGGAAAGCCCCTTTCCAATATGGATCATAGAGCTCCGGTGGATTGATAAATTGATGTGCTGAAGCAATTGCCGGTAAACACAATGTAAAGATTAATAATAATAAAAATTTTTTCATGCTTTTCACCTCCTATTTTATTTTAGTGCACAGCATTTTTATATCTATAGTGAGATTAATATATCACAAGTTTTTTTAATGTCAAGTGTTTTTTTTGTTAATATAGTAAATTAATATATTATATTTTTTTTTGAATGCAAGCATTTTTTTATAAAATTTAAACTAATAATTAATTTCTTTATCTTTAAAAAGATTTATACATGCGTCTGCAACATCCGGATCATAAAGTATTCCTTTGTTCCGCTTAATTTCATCCAGAATTTTATTTATTCCCAGTGACGGACGATGCGGCCGCAGGGATGACATTGCAATAATTACATCAGCGATACTTAATATTTTAGACTCTAATTTGATATCTTTTCCTGTTAACCCCTGAGGATACCCGGATCCATTAATTCTTTCATGATGCTGTAATATTATTTCAGCGATCGGCCATGGAAGTTTAATCGTCATCATAATATCATATCCAACTTTAGGATGGGTTTTTATTATTTCAAACTCATTTACATTTAATTTATCTGATTTGTTATAAATTTCGGGAGGGATATGTATTCTCCCAAGATCATGAAGAAATCCGGCTAAATAAATGATATTGATTTGTTCCTTAGATAAACCCATATTTCTTGCTATTAAGCTTGCAAGATCAGCAACACGTTTTTGATGTCCGGCTGCATAAGGATCTCTTGTTTCAACTGTCAAAGCCATTGCCTTAATTGTTTGTTCTATGGCATTTTCAAGCTTGACGCAGGTTTTTTTTACTTCCTTAGAGTTTTGTTCTAATTTGATTAATTTTTCTATCAATTGTTCTTTAGTCATTTTACTATATTTCATCAAATTATCTCCATTTAAATAATGCGAATACATTATCATTTTTTATAAATATTGTCAATTTATCAAAATTATATCGTGAATCTGAAGCGCATCAATAACAATGATGTATCTCTTTCCAATTATTCCGGCAGAGTAATAATTTTAGATTTTTGGGCAACCTGGTGCGGACCATGCAAATTGGAACTTCCGGGTTATATTGAACTTTATAATACTTATAAAAACAAAGGTTTGGTAATTATTGGAGTTACAATATGGTGGGACAGCATAGATGAAATAGTATCTTCTATTCAAACAAATAAAATAAATTATCCTGTGCTTATCGGGAATGATAGCGTTTGCAATTTATATGGAGGGATAGATGGTGTCCCGACAACATTAATTATTAATCCACAAGGACAAATAGTTAAAACCATGATAGGATATGATAATAAAAAAGCATTTGAAGATGAAATAAATAAATGGCTTCAGAATACATCTCCTTTTATTTTATCCACAAGTCCTGAAAATAAGGAAACAAATGTACCTATAGACACTATTATTCAAGCAGTATTTAACAAAGATATAAATTCAACAGCTTTTAGATGGAGAAGTTACATATAATAGTAATAGCAAAACAGCAGTCTTTAAATTATCAAGTACCTTAAAATACTCTTACTGTTATACAGCTACAATTAAAACAGGGGTAAAAGATTTAAATAGTAATATTATACTTGTTGACTACAGATGGAGTTTTACTACTCTCAATGCTCCAAATCCTGTTGTTTTATCCACAAGTCCTGAAAATGAGGAAATAAATGTACCTACAAATACAATTATTCAAGCAGTATTTAACAAAGATATAGATTCAACATCTATTTCTGAAGAGACATTTATATTGAAAGATATTGATAATAAGCTTTTAGATGGAGAAGTTACATATAATAGTAATAGTAAAACTGTTATCTTTATCCTATCAAGTACCTTAAAATACTCTTCCTGTTATACAGCAATAATTAAAACAGGGGTAAAAGATTTAGATGGTAACAATATGTTTGCTGATTACACATGGAGTTTTACCACTCTCAGCGCTCCTGATACCATACCACCTGCTATTTTATCCACAAGTCCTCTAAATGGCGAGTCAAATATTCCAGTAGATGTTATTATTGGAGTGATATTTAATGAAAAAATTAATTCTGCAACTGTTACTGCAAAGATATTTAAATTGTATGATAAAGATAATTTTCCTGTTAATGGAACAATTACAGTAAAAAATAATAAAATAACATTCATACCGTCAAATGTATTGGAACATTACTCTTTTTATACTGCAGTAGTTACTGCGGGGATAAAAGATTTATCAGGAAATTCTTCTGTCTCTGATTTCACATGGAGTTTTACAACCAATAAAGCATTAACAAGTACTACTGAAAAGAAAAAAGCATGTTTTATCTCTTTTTTACCCGGTTCAGGATTAGTCAAAAAATTTAGAGATGAGTATCTTATGACAAATATTATCGGAAAATTTTTAGTTGATTTTTATTGTGAAATATTATCAGGTTTATTTAGATGAGGATTAGAATAAATATTTATATCTCATACAGACTTCGTTTGCCCAATGTGTCATCCCGAATTCAGTATCATTATTACCTGAATATGTAATAACCGAAAGAAGTATTGTTGAATCTTTATTGATATTATAAACAGCAGTTGGATTCAGGAAAAAACTTTTATCATCTGCATTTAAAAACAAGGTAAGATCAGTATCTATCATCATAATATCTTGAACGCTGATTCTTGTGTAAAAATAATTGTTTCTCATTTCTTTAAATTTTATTATTTTATTTGCCAGCAGTAAATTAGCTATTCTTATATCTGTGAAAGAACCTTCTTTGTATTTGCTGCTGCTATATTTTAGTAATCTGATAAATTCATCCCATTCTTTACCGGAATATCCATCCCCGTTATAAATATATTCAAATATTAAATTCATATTGCTATTAAATTTATAACGGCTTCCGGCTGCTATGTGAGGATGAGTTTCGTCTTGATTATAAAGTTCCGATATTTTATAAATACTTGAAATATTGTTCCCGACAGGTATTAATTTTTTTATATCACTTCCCCGCCGAAGAACTGATTCAGTATAAAAAGTATATTGTTCATTGATTGTTTTTGAGATCCCGGTCCCGATACCCGGAATATCTCCATTAAAATAATATAGAGACATATCTGTTTTTATTGGGGTTATCATAAATTGGACTTTTAAAAGAGACCTGTTAACAATTTGTTGTAAATCCTTTATATGAGGAGCATAGATAGCTGTAAATAAAAAATTTTTATTATAATTGTCCAATCCTATTAAATAATTTCCTTCTCTTTCAATATTCCTTTCTTCAGGTTTTTTTGTCATATCAATTTCTCTCCATATAAAATCGC
>JACQWU010000085.1:4481-8905 GCA_016209155.1 Candidatus Desantisiibacteriota bacterium
CAATCCCATAAAATATATTTTTTTTGCCAAAATAAAAAGTCGTTTTATTATTAAAATTTATATCCAGATACATATCATCAATAATATTCCGGGTTTCCGTATCTTTTTTATCAGATATAATGATAGGTCTTGCTTGTGAAATAAATCGTATTTTTTGATAATTAAGTTTTAGTCTTACATCGCCATAAAGTCTATTTATCCAACTGGAGACAGGAAGAATGTTTCGGTCTGGATTTAAAAGATAGTCATCCCTGATAAAACGGTATGCAGGTTTTTCAATAATTTCAATATTAAATTCATAGTTAAATTCTTGTGAAAATATAAACGTTTTATAAAAAAATACTATAATAATTGTTAAATAAAATGATTTTTTTATTATTTTCATCACTTAAAAATATACTTTATATAGTAAGATAAATCAAGTCCATTAGTTATCCCGAAATCATAATATTTTTTTTTATTTATGAAACAATGTTATAATAAAAAAAATTGGAAGAAGGATATGAAAACAGAAAAAAGTATAAATGAATTTATTAATCCTCAAGACCTTGATATCCGGGTAATTAATATAAAAAAATTTTTTAAGGATATAAAGGCTGTTGACGGAGTAAGTTTAGAAATAAGAAAAGGGGAATTTATTGCTCTTGTTGGTCCGAATGGAGCGGGGAAGACCACTCTTGTTGAAATGATTGAAGGTCTTCAGTCTCCCGATTCAGGAGAAGTTTATATAAAAGGTAAATTGTGGAAGGGGAATGAGGATACGCTGCGAAGAATTTTGGGAATTTCACTTCAGGAAACATATTTTTTTGATAAAATTACAGTGCTTGAAACATTAAATCTTTTTGCAAGTTTTTACGGGCTTGGCGAAGACAGGATAAAATATATCCTTGAGCTTGTTAATCTTGATATGAAAAGCAAAGTCTATGTGAATAATCTTTCCGGAGGACAGAAACAGAAGCTGGCTCTTGGGATTGCGCTTCTTAATAATGCGGAGATACTTCTGCTTGATGAACCTACAACAGGACTTGACCCGTCATCAAGACGCGAAATATGGAATATATTGAAAAGATTAAAGGAACAGCGTAATATTTCTATGATTTTAACCACTCATTATATGGAGGAAGCAGAATTTTTATGTGAACGTATAATAATCATGGATAAGGGGAAGATACTGGCAGAAGGACAGCTTAATAAGCTTCTTTCTGATTATTCAAATGAATCAAATAAAATGAACCTGAATGATTTGTTTCTATCCATGACAGGCAGACATCTGGACGAATAAAATAAATTACGGAGATTTTATGTTAAAAAGACCATTATTCCAGCTTATCCTTGTTCAATTGAAAGAGTTTTGCAGGGAACCGGGTATTTTATACTGGGGGATAGGATTTCCGGTTCTTATGGCATGGGGGCTTGGAATAGCTTTTACTAATAAAGGCAGTCTTGTCAGAAATATAGCTGTGATTGAGAATCGTATTATAATAGAAAATAATGTATTGCGGAATTTTCTGGCTAATTCAGAATCATATATAACCAATGATGAAAAAATATACAAAAAAACTATTGTTGATAAAAAACTCGGGAAAATTAATTATAAAATTATTTTTACATCAAAAGAAAAAGCTTTTATTCTGCTTAAAAGGGGTACTGTTCTTGTTATTCTCGAAGAAAAAGATGGTAAGGTTAAATACTATTTTGATCCAATGAGTAATGATGCGCAATTGGTTTATTTGCAATTATCCAGGGAAATTAATAATAACAAAAATTTTGATTATATAATTCCTTTAATTGAAACAGGTACCAGGTATATTGATTTCTTAATCCCGGGATTGATTTCAATGGGTGTAATGATGTCAATTATGTGGGGAATAAGTTATTCGCTTATTGAAAAAAGGTCAAAAAAATTATTAAGAAGGCTGATCGCAACTCCAATGAAAAAAACAAGTTTTTTGTTTTCACATTTTGCCGCAAGATTTATTTTATGCTGCACCGAAGCAGCGTGTTTGTTCTTTTTTGCTTATTTTTATTTTGATATAAAAATTGAGGGAAGTCTAATTGCTTTATTTATAATTTTTTTATCCGGAGTGATTGCTTTTACCGGTATTGCAATTTTCGCTTCATCGAGAACATCAAAAACAGAGATTGGAAATGGTCTGGTAAATGTGGTTGTTATGCCCATGATGGTTTTATCAGGAGTTTTTTTCAGTTACCATAATTTCCCTGAAGCTGTCATCCCTTTTATACAGAAATTGCCGCTTACGATGCTGGCTGACGGAATAAGAAGCATATTTATTGAGGGGGCGGTATTAAAAGATGTGATAATGGAAGTCTTTTATCTTTTAGGAACAGGAATTTTATTTTTTTTAGCAGGGTTTAAGATTTATAAATGGTATTAGACTCATGTTTGACTGCTGAAACAACGAAAATTTCGAACGTAGCAGGCAAGCCTTTATCTGTACCAAAAAGATTGGTATAGTTGGTATTGAGCTTTTTTAGGAATGCGCGTCCGCTTAATCCTTTTTCCCAGAATATATTTCCTGCTCCCATTCTTTTTAATGACTGTAAAAGAGAAAATATATCCGGATTATAGATAATGTAATTATGTGTGATAAAATCATTAATCGCAAAACCGGTTTTTGTTAAGATTAAAATTATTTTTTCTTTATTTTTAAATTCCAGATGCCCGACTTTATTGCTGCCGCTTGCAATAAGTTCATTCAATGTCCGGTCGCCAAAAATAGTAAAGATAAATTTACCGCCCGGTGTTAATATTCTGAATACTTCTTTAAAAGCCTGTTCCAGATCAGAAATCCACTGATATGCCGCATTGGATACTGCAAAACAGCAGCAGGTGTCTTTGACCGGAATTTTTTCTGCATCTGCCTGAAACAGATAAATATCAGATGTAGATGTCTTATTGCCGGATATTCCCTGATTTATTTTTTTATTTGCTTCCTCTATCATTCCATGAGCAATATCAAATCCTGCAATTACAGCATCCGGAAACATCTTTTTTAAGGTTATAATAAGTTCCCCTGTCCCTGTCCCTATATCCAGGATTAAACCATTTTTATATTTATTCTTTATTCTTGCAGATATATATTCTGTTAATAATGAACACAGCTTCTGCGGTAATACAGCATGAGCATCATAATGTTTTGCACTTTTGGAAAAATGTTTGCTGATCAGGTTATTTTTCATTTTAAATTATTCCAAGCGTTTTACCTATATCTGATGTTTTTTTTAAACATTCGCTAATATTTTCCTCTGTATGCGTAGACATGACTGAAATTCTTAATCTGGCAGACTTTGGAGGAACAGTTGGGGGGCGGATTCCCTGAATATAAATTCCGCTATCCAGCAATTTCTTGCTGAAAAGCATAGTTTTAGTATTATCACCTGTTAAAACAGGAATAATCTGCGATTCACTTTCCATGCAATTAAAACCCGATTTTTTCAGTTCATCGCGAAAAATTTTTGCTTTATGAATCAGGTTTTCTCCTTGTCCCGGAAACTTACATATAATTTCCAGAGATTTTAAAGCAGTACCGCAGATAGCCGGAGCAATTCCTGTAGTAAAAATAAAACTCCGGGCTTTGTTTATAAAATATTCCTTAAGTTCTTTTGTACAGGCAACAAATGCTCCGGAACTGCCTAAAGTTTTTCCCATGGTTCCCATGACCATAACAGCTTTCTCAGGTTTAAGTCCGAATATCTCAAGCGCACCGCGTCCTTCTTTGCCTAATATTCCAAATGCATGAGCTTCATCGATTAATAAAAAAGTATTAAATTTTGAGGCAAGTTCTGCTATTTCAGAAAGAGGCGCAATGTCTCCGTCCATGCTGAAAATAGATTCGGTAATAATAAGTTTTCGCCTGAATTTTGTTTTGTACCGTGATAACATATCCTTAAGCGCTTTGCTATTTTTATGCGGATAACGGAACAATTTTGCTCTGCTTAAAAGAGCTCCGTCAATGATGCTTGCATGGCACAGATGATCACAGAAGATAGCATCATTTTTTCCTGCCAGTGACGTTATTATGCCTATATTAGCCTGATATCCGCTGGGGAAAACAAGCGCACTTTCAGCACCGGAAAATTTTGCGAGCGCCTCTTCAAGCATTACAACAGGCGACAGATTTCCTGCAATAAGCCTTGAAGATCCAGCTCCTGTTCCGTATTCATTTAAGATTTTTATAGTGTAAGCTATAACTTCAGGATGCGTTGAAAGTCCAAGATAGTTATTGGAGCAGAAATTAAGTACTTCTTTTTTATTTACTATTATGCGGGAAGAATTCGGCCCCGATATTTCCTTTAATGAACGATAAATTTCATTTTTTTTCAAATTTTCAAGGTATTCATTAATTTTTTTTGTAATATTATCATCCAATGTTTGATAATCTCCATATGTTAGTATATCAATT
>JACQWU010000086.1:0-5853 GCA_016209155.1 Candidatus Desantisiibacteriota bacterium
TAAAGCCTCCGCTCTTGAAGCATTTACAGAGACATCAAATGCGGCTATTATTTCAGGGACATCTGTTCTGTATCCGGTGCATATTAATCTCTTCTCAATTCCCAGATCACAGGCTAATTTTTGCAAAACATCATTATTTAATGTACCTTCACCTACCAGCATAAATTTAGTTTTTGGATTTTTTTTGTTTATCAGTTGTGCTGATTTGAGAAAAATGTCATGCCCTTTATAAAGCGAATAATTTGCGATTTTCCCAACCAATATTTCTCCCGGCTCAATTTTAAATTCCTGTCTTATTCTGTCCCCGCTTATATCCGGATTAAATCTTTCGGTATCAACCACACTGTGAATAACGGTAATTTTTTCAGCAGGTATATTTGTATCCAAGAGTATCTTTTTTACTGCTTCTGAGACTGCGACTATATTATCAATTCTGGAGGCATGATATTTAAAATATGAAAATGGATTATTACGTATTTTAAAAACAACCCTTCTTGAAGCAATAAAAATTGTGCCTGGCAGCCATAATGAAGATAGTAGTCCTAAAGTATGTGCTTTTGGATGATGTGCATGGATTATATCGATATTATTTTTTTTTGCAAAATGAATTATTTCTCTTATGGTTTGAAAATTTATCTCTCTTTTAAAATCAAAAGTTACAACAGGCAGTTTATGCCCGCTATTTGCATATAAAAACAATCTGCTTTTTTTATCGCATCCGATAAAAATTTCCACATTACGCTTCATAAGCCCCCTGGAAAGCAGAATTAACTGCTCAATTCCACCGCTCCAGCTGCATGCATCGGTTAAATGTAATATTTTCATTTTTTTTCTATGGTTCATTTTTTCATTTAAAAATTTCCGTAAGTCATTGATATTATTCGAAAATATGGCAGGTAGGAGTAATCTCCTGATTGCGATATTTATAAATTCGTTATAGCATTACAATTACAACATCGCAGTCAGGAGACTGCTCCTACCAGCTCTTATAAATTTTTATACCCCTTTGTGCTAATTTGTAGCTGATACATTTCCCATAATTTTAAATATTTAGTAAATACATATATTGAACTTAAAATACACCAGAAAAAACCGTGTATCCCGTCTAAAAAACCAAGCTGAAGGAAAAAAGTCTGTATAAATTTAAAAGCCGGTCTTATAGTAAAATGATACCAGTGAGGGCGTTTTTTATTTTTATACATTTCTTCCGCAGCCCATGATGTATAGCGGTTAAGTTTCTCAAAATATTTTACTATGTTACGCTGCTGATAATGTTCTAAATAACCTTTATTAATATATCCTGCTCTGCCTTCAACAATTTTTTCCGCATGAACTTTTTTATCTTCGCACCGTCCCTTATCACGTCTGAAAAACCGTATACTTTTATCCTTTCTTTCCCCGCAAAAATTTATACACTTGCCCAAAAAATGATTACGCCGGAAAATATAATATCCATTATATTCTTTATTATCATTTTCCAGAATATACTCAATGCTTTTTTTTAGTGCGGGATTAACAACTTCATCAGAATCAATAAGAAGAACCCATTCATGTTTTAATTGCGGAATAGTCCAATTACATTGCGAAGCATTACCAATATATTCATGCTGAATTATATTGGAAGTATACCTGCGGCATATATCTAAAGTACGGTCGGTACTATAAGAATCAACGATAAGCAATTCATCTGCCCATAAGATATTTTTAAGACATTTTTCAATTATATCTTCCGAGTTATAAGTTTTAACAAAAATAGATATTTTTTTACGCATATTGAAGCAAAATATACACTATTTTATGCTAAATATCAATACAATTAGCGTATATCCTGATTATGAAGTCCGCAAACAAATTTATTGACAGGCCTTTTTTTATGTGATTAAATTATTAGATAAATTTGTTATTCCAAAAATATTTTGCTAATTATATAATTTATGATAAAATCAAAGAAAAATTTAACATTTTGCAGTGAATTTGACTTTAATATAGGAGCAAATAATGAAAAGAATTCTTATTACCGGCGGAGCCGGTTTTCTTGGCTCAAATTTATGCGATTTATTAATAGCAAAAGGGTATTATGTTATATGTATGGACAATCTTATTACAGGCTCGCCTGATAATATAGCTCATCTTATAGGACATAAAAATTTTAGTTTTATACAGCATGATGTTACAAATTATATTTATGTGGAAGGCAAGCTTGATTATATTTTGCATTTTGCTTCACCCGCAAGTCCAATAGACTATATGGAATTCCCTATCCAGACTCTTAAAGTCGGGTCTCTCGGTACACATAAAGCATTGGGACTTGCGAAAATCAAAAAAGCGGTTTTTCTTCTTGCCTCAACATCCGAAGTATACGGCGACCCGTTAATACATCCTCAGAAAGAAAATTACTGGGGAAATGTAAATCCTATCGGCCCGCGCGGGGTTTATGATGAAGCAAAACGTTTTGCCGAAGCGCTTGCTTTTGCATATCATCGCTATCATGATGTTGATATCCGTATTGTACGTATTTTTAATACTTTCGGCCCGCATATGAGATTGAATGACGGAAGAGTCGTCCCGAATTTTATTTATCAGACTTTGACCGGCAAGCCCATTACCATTTTCGGGGATGGAACCCAGACCCGCAGTTTTTGTTACGTTTCTGATTTGATAGACGGGATATATAAATTGATGCTTTCCAAAGAGACAGAACCTGTAAATATCGGAAATCCTGCTGAGATGACTATTCTTGAATTTGCTAAATTGATCAAAAAACTTACTCAAAGTAAGAGCAAAATTGATTTTAAACCTTTACCTGTTGATGATCCCAGAATACGTCAACCGGATATAACTAAAGCTAATAAATTATTAAAATGGAAACCAAAAGTAAGCCTTGAAGATGGACTTATAAAAACAATACAATGGTTCAAAAAGAATAGAAAAATCAAATAGAATTTTGTGCTGAAAGGGGTCTCATTTAATGAAAATATGCGTAGTCGGGACAGGATATGTCGGGCTGGTTGTCGGAGCATGTCTGGCGGATTTGGGAAATGATGTTGTATGTATAGATGTTGTAAAAGAAAAGATAGATAAGCTTAATAATGGTATTATTCCTATATATGAACCGGGGCTTGAACAGTTGGTGAAATATAATTTAGAGCGTAAACGTCTGCGTTTCAGTATAGATTTAGTATCAGGGATAAAAATTTCAAAAGTAATTTTTATTGCAGTCGGAACTCCGAGTAAAAAAAGCGGAGATCCGGATTTAAGCCAGGTGAAAGAGGTTGCCGTTCAAATAGGTAAAAATCTTAATTCATACAAAGTTATTGTTAACAAAAGCACTGTCCCTGTAGGTACCGGAAAGGTTGTAAAAAAAATTATTCAGGAAAATTTAGCGAATAAAAAACTGGATTTTGATGTGGTATCCAATCCCGAATTTCTTAAAGAAGGAGCTGCTATTCAGGATTTTATGCGACCGAATCGGGTGGTTATTGGTACTGAAAGTTCGAAAGCCATAAAAATAATGAAAGATATTTATGATTCATTATTTCTTTCAACAGGTACATATTTTGTGTCCACCAATCTTGAAACTGCTGAAATGATTAAATACGCTTCCAATGCTTTTCTTGCCGCAAAAAATTGAAAAAAATTTGAAAAAAATAAAAGGAAAATCGATAGGCATTTTGGGACTGGCTTTTAAACCTAATACTGATGACATGAGAGAATCCCCTTCTATTGTGATAATAAATGAGCTGGTGAAAAAAGGCGCCGGAATAAAGGTTTTTGATCCCATGGCAATGGGACAGGCAAAAAAAATATTTTCATCATTAAAAATTGAATTTTCAGATAATAGTTATGAAGTCGCGCGTAATAGCGATGCTCTGGTTTTTCTCACGGAATGGAATGAATTCAGAGAGATTGATTTTGTGAAATTAAAAAAACTGCTTAAAAGCTTTATTATTTTTGATTTGCGTAATATTTTTGAACCTGACAAAATAAAAAAACTTGGTTTTGAGTACATAGGAGTCGGGAGAAAATAAATTTAGAAGGGATTATTATGATAAAGAAGGTTTTATGTTTTGTATTTGTTGTTTCATTTTCTGTTATAGCTTCAGTTTTCGCATTTGATTCAACACTTTTAAAAGAGGAAAAAGTAAATCGTTATGTGCTGGATAACGGGATGATTGTTCTGCTTAAAGAAAATCATTCTTCTCCGGTTGCGGCAATACAGATATTGGTAAAAACCGGAAGCAGCACCGAGGGAGATTTTGAAGGTACGGGAATTTCTCATTTTGTCGAACATATGCTGTTTAAAGGGACGAAAAAAAGAAAAGTTGGAGACATCCCGAATGAAATAAAAGAAGCCGGCGGAACGATAAACGCTTATACTACTTATGATTATACAGGTTATCATACAGTTGTAGCAAGCCGCTATTTTGATATTGGGCTCGATGTTCTTGCCGATTCGATCATGAATTCTATTTTTGATGAAGATGAATTTGATAAGGAAAAAGACGTGATATTGAAGGAAATTAATATGAATGAAGACGACCCTCGCAGGTCTCTTTATCTTCTTTTCTGGAATACTGCTTTTACATCGCATCCTTATCGTTATCCGGTGATAGGGTATCGGTCACTTTTCAGCAAATTGACAAGAGACGATCTTCTTAAATATTATAGAGAAAAATATATACCGAATAACATGGTTTTAATAGCGGTCGGAGATATAAATTCAAATGAAGCCATTGAAAAAATAAGAAAAATTTTCAAAGATTACAGCAGAGGAAAATTGAAATCTGTTTATATTCCTCAGGAACAAAGACAAATGGGCAAAAGAGAACTCATAGTGGAAAAAGATATTAATGTTGTGCATATGATTATGGGTTATCACGGTCCTGATATTTTCAGTCACGATATTTATGCCTTAGACGTACTTTCAATAATACTCGGGGAAGGACGCAGCTCCAGGCTTTTTAAAGAATTAAAAGAAAAGAAACAATTAATATATTCTGTAAGAGCTTTTTCCAACACACCAAAAGATCCGGGAATAGTAGGTATAAGCTTTACCCTGGATAAACAGAATGTTAACACTGTTCAGGAAGCGTGCATAAAAGAAATTGAAAAAATATATTCAGAAGGAGTAACTGAGGATGAAATAAAAAAAGCTGTCACACAGGTCGAAAGTGACACTATTTTTAGCCAGCAGACCGTTGAAGCGCAGGCAGGAAATATCTTATCAAATGAGGTAGTGGCAAACAATATAAATTTTTCAAAAATTTACCTTGAAGGTATTTCTAAAGTTACAGGTGAAGACATAAAGAAGGTCATCTCTAAATATTTCACTCAGGATAATTTAACTGTTGCTATGATTATTCCAAGGCAATCAAATGGTCTTGATTCTTCGGCAGTAAAGACTTCAGGAGAGGTGAAAAGTGAAAATAAAGTCAAAAAAACAGCTTTAACCAATGGAGTTCGTGTTTTAACCAAAGAAAATCAGGATTTACCCATAATTAACATTAAAGCAGTATTTCAGGGCGGAGTGAGATACGAAAATGAAAAAAATAACGGAATTAGTAATTTTATCCAGACAATGGTAAAAAAAGGTACAAAAACGTATTCGGCAGAAATGCTAAATGATACAATAGAATCCATCGGAGGATCATTGGAAGCTTATAACGGGGATAATAGTTTCGGATTCACATTAAATGTATTAAAAAGAGATTTTGACAAAGGATTAAAATTGCTGAATTCTGTTATCTTTGAACCGACATTTCCTCAGGAAGAGATAGACAAAGAACGGAAGAATATTCTTATGTCCATACGCACCCGTGAAGATAATGTTTTCGGTTCAGCAACCCGTCTATT
>JACQWU010000086.1:5920-8180 GCA_016209155.1 Candidatus Desantisiibacteriota bacterium
GAGATGATATGCTGAACTTCTATAATTCCCTGTGCACTTTTGATAATATGGTAATTGCTGTTTATGGAGATATTAATTCCGATGAGGTTGTAAAAAAAATAAACGAATCTTTGAGCGCTTTTAAAACAGAACAGAAAAAAACAATTGAAGTTACTTCTGAACCTGAACTAAAAAATATAAAAAAAGTTGAAAAAGAAAAGGACAACATCAAACAAGCATTAATTTTTATGGGATTTCAAAGTGTAGATCTTAAAAATGAGGATAAATTCGTATTTGAAATAATAACAGGAATATGCTCTGATATGGGCGGAAGGTTATATACAAAAATCAGGGAAGAAGAAGGTCTTGCATATTATGTCGGTAGCTACTCCATATTGGGTATTGATCCAGGAGCATATGTATTTTATGTAGGGACAGTACCGGAAAAAACAGATACTACTGCTAAAAAAATTTTAAAAGAAATAAAAAGTTTGCAAAATAAAAAAGTTCCGGAAGATGAACTTGTCCGTGTTAAGAAGAATCTGATAGGTGAGAAGGCAATAGCAATGCAGACAAATGAATCACAGGCTTTTACGGATGCTCTTAATGAATTATACGGATTAGGTTATGATTATGAATATCAATATGCAGAGAAAATAAACAAAGTAACGGCTGAAGATATTCAAAGAGTAGCCAAAAAATATTTAAATATGGATAATTATGTTCAGATAATATTAAAACCTAAAAAGATACTAAAATGAGTAATAATATAAATAAAAAAGATTTAAAGTCCTCAAGATTATTTATATCTTTTAAAATTATAAATATCCTGAGTACTCTCTCAATTCATATAATTTTATTTTTTATGCTGAATCTTATTCCCCATGAAATTATATCAATTGACTGGAAAAAGAATCATCTTCTGACCAGAAAGACAATAAATCAGTTTAGTAAAGGCATGGATATCATAAATCTTATCCCTCCTGCCGGGAAAAAAAATAAAAAAATAAAAGAAATAAAAAGTGGAGATAAAACAAAGACCACACAACTGTTCGAGGAAAAATACAAACCTAAAACCAAACCTAAAATTAAAATCAATTTTAAAAAAATTGAAACTTTAGCAAAAAAATTAATAATACAGAAAGAAAATATATCCATAGATAAAAAAGAATTATCTAAAAATATCGCTTTTATTTCACATCTTAATACAAAAAGAGGTATCCGCTCTATAACTGAAAAATCACTATTATCGAGTAATTTTAAAAATGAATTGACAGGTACTGCAACTGAGCCTCAGCCTGAGCCTGTAAAAGAATTTGCCAATGAACCGGCTAAAGCAATTAATACCCCCGGTGCTGTTGAACCAAAAATAATTAAAAATGAAATAATTACTGTCCGGAAAAATCCTGTTATTCCCAGTACACCTAAAGATATAGAAATATATAAAAATATTGTAAAAAACGAGGAAGTTTTAGCCCCGGTAGAGAAGAAAGAGAAAGGGTTGCCGAGAATTACCCCGGAATTGGAGAAAGTAATAAAAAAAGAAGCAATTGTGCAGAATCTTAAAATTGGTTTAGAAAAAGGAATAGTCGAGACCGGAATAAAAGATATATCCGGCAATAAAGATCCTGATTCTTTTGATCCGCGCGGTGCTAAGGAATTGACTAAAGCTTACCAGAGATTAGTTAAAGAAAAAATAGATATAAATAAAGAAACGAATGTTCAAGTCCCGAAAATAGAAAAAACAGATAATAGAATTAGAATGGCAAGATCTATTGCCCAGGGCGGCGGATTAAAACAGCATATCAAAATCAATAATAATCTTAAAACAGAACTCAAACCTATAAAAGTTCAGGATATCTCTTCTAATGCTGCAAGTGTGGCAGATATCCCTTCTAAAATTTCACCTGAATTGGATAAATCCATAAAAAAATTGTCGCGGGAGCACAAAATTAAACCCGGTTCAGAGAATGGGATATTTAAAAATAAAATAAAAGATTTTCCGGGATATGATGAACCTGTAGATTTTGCTCCTAAAGGTACAAAAGACTTAAGCAAATCTTATAATAGAGTCATTGAACAAAAAATAGAAACAAATAAAGAAGTTAGTATAAAGACACCTGAAATAAAAAAAATTGAGGTTAAAGAGAATAAAGCTATTATCAGTAAAGCCAAAGGATTAAAGCAGATTGTAAACATGGATGCCCCTGATGCAAAAAATGAAATTAAACAAATGAAGCTTTCTTTTACTCCTGAAGTGGTTTCAACTAATGAAGGTGAC
>JACQWU010000086.1:8220-11181 GCA_016209155.1 Candidatus Desantisiibacteriota bacterium
ACAATATGGTTAAAAGTAAAAAAGAGCTTAATCCGTTACTTACAAAGTCCGGGACAGCAGTTTATAACGGCGCATATAATCCTTCGTCAATAATTACCCCTGAAAAAGAAACAGAAGAACCTCCTTCCGCGAAAGCTGTATCTGATAAAATCACAGCAGATAAAGATGAAAGCAAGGTAAGCAGTGAATTAAAAAAAGAAACAGATGCTTATGAAAATAAAGAAGAATTGATATCTCCTTCTTTAGCAAAAACAGAAAAAATTTTGGAAAAACAGGATAAAAAAACAGCTGAGGAAAAATTAAAAAATGTAGATAAGAAAATTAAAGAAGGCAAACCGGATATAAAAGCTGACCGTAAAAAGATAAACGTTGCAATTACACCCGAAGTTTATAAGGAAGAAGCATCCGATAAAGAAAAGAAAGTAGATAAAATTGCGTTGAATGTTAAAAAAAGTACTTCTTCAAAATTTTCACCTGAAGAGCGGATAGTTGAAAAAGTACCTGCTCTGAAAACTGCATCTGATAAAATCATAGCTGATAAAGATAAAAGCAGGTTAAGCAGTGAATTAAAAAAAGAGACAGATACTTACAAAAATATAGAAGAAGAAATAATTTCTCCTTCTTTAGCAAAAACAGAAAAAATTTCGGAAAAGCAGGATAAAAAAACAGTTGAGGAAAAATTAAAAACAAGAGATAAAAAAATCAGGGAAGGTAAACCGGAAATAAAAGCTGATCGTAAAAAGATAAATGTGGCAATTACACCTGAAGTTTATAAAGAAGAAGCATCCGATAAAGAAAAGAAAATAGAAAAAATCGCGTTGAATGTTAAGAAAAGTACGGTCATAATTAAAGAAGATTCAGCTAAAAAACAGGATTTAGTTGATTTAAAAGAAAGGGAAAATATCCCCCGTGAAATAGTTAAACTCGAAAGCCGTGAAAAAGATACAATAATCCGGAAGGATTTTGATACTATTAAACAACCTCTGCTATTCTCTTCAACTGATAAAACAGTTAAGGAAATAAAAATAAACAAAAAAAACGAAGTTCCGCCTGATAAAGATAATGGAAAAAAGGAAACACCCATAAAAATAAAAAGAACAATTGATCGAAATGTAAAGGCATCGGCAGGGAAGAAATCTCCGCTTACAATTGTGAGTGTGGGTGGATCCGTAAGAGAAGTTGAGGGTAAAATACCAACTATTGAAGAAGTAAAAATGATGAAAAAAGTAATGGATAAAATTGAGAAAGGGGAAATCCCTTTGCTTGTAAATAAGGCAAAGGTTGATGATAAAATTCCGGATATGAAAAAAGAATCCGGAAATCTAAAAGAAGAAGAAAATAAAATTTTATCTGAAATTGAGGCAAAAGTTGCATTTAAAATAGCTTATGATAAAGGGCAGATCCCGATTGAAAAAATTAATGATAATGAATCTCTATCTCAAATTGAGAAACTATCGCAGGAAGGTTTATCCGAAAAAGTATTTAGTGCCGGGAACATGGAAAAAGGAAACGGAAGAGACACAGGGACAATGAATGAAAAAAAATTAAAGGAATCAGGAGCATCAGAAAAATCATCCAAAAAGATAGACCAGCACCTTAGAGAAATAGTAACTAAAATTAAAAATATAAATGCGGATTTAAGCGGATATCCCCCGAATATTACATTAGTAACACACAATGGGATACTGACATTGGGATTAGGTGATGAACTTGAGGTTACCCTTGAGGGGGATGCAGGCAAAACAGCCAGTTTTGATATCGGACTATATAAGACAAAAAATTCAATGATTGAAGTTTCACCGGGAGTTTACATGGGAACATATCGAATAATTGAAGGAGATAATATAATTGGCGCGAATTTAGTTGGTTATCTTAAAGATAGCAGTGATAATGAATCTTTCATGGTTGCATCAAGAAGTGTAAATATAGATACCACCCCGGGAATAACAATAATTTCACCTACAAGTTCTTCTGTAGATAATCCCTTTCAAACAGTAACAGGAGTCATTGATGATTTAAGATTTAAAAATATTTTATTGCAGGTTAATGAAGTTATTAACACTGTTCCTGTGGTAAAAGGTTATTTTAGCTTTGATATTAAATTAAAAGAAGGTAAAAATGTCATTGAAGCCAGATTCCCAAATTCCAGTAGCGGAAAAGGAGCATACCGCATAGAGCTTAATTTTGTACAATATAAAGATACAGGTCCAAAAGTTACCATACTCTATCCTCAGGACGGACAAATTGTAGATATAATCAAAAGTCCGGTAATAAAGATACGCGGTACAGTTAGCGACCCGCGCATTACAAAAGCGAAATTGATAAGTAACGGCATTGCTATGGATATTAATGTGAAAAACGGTGAATTTTCCCAGGAAGTTATCACTTTAGCAGATGTAAACAGTTATCTGGTTGAAGTTGTTAATAAGAGCGGTGTAGGAGGTTTAAGCAACCCTATTACTATAAAAACAGTCGGATTAAAGAAATATGATGCGCTTATCTCATTGACATGGGATACTCCGAAAGCTGAACTGGATCTTGAACTGGAAAGCCCGAGAGGGAAATCCCTTTCATATAAATCCCGGTCTTATTCTATGCCGGGGGCAAAGATAGAAATGTATACTAAAAAAGATCTTGTATGCCAGGAAATAATAAGCTTACGCGAGACAGATGCAGGTATGTACAGTTTAGTAGTCGTAAATTATGATCCGCATCCGGCTAATGCTACAATAAATATTATTTTTAAAGATCCCAAAGACTCTAATAAAGTTAATAATAAAATTTTCGGCCCTAAAATAGTAAGTTTCGGCAATGAATGGCAGCTCGATTTTGTGTGTCTGCCGGAAGATACGGAATAACCTTGTGTAACGACTGGATTACCCCCCAGCGTAGACATGGCGAATATAATTCGCCCGCTACAAAAAAAACGAATGGGAATTTGCGCGTTAAATTAATAAAAAC
>JACQWU010000087.1 GCA_016209155.1 Candidatus Desantisiibacteriota bacterium
AGACTTATCAGTCCCTTTTGCTTCGATTGTGCCGGCCACAATCAGCTCTGAGAGGGGGGAATATGGCCCTAATTTAGTTAATTCATCTTCCGAGAGGATTTTTTGTTGATTTAGTATTTCAAAAAAAATTTTTGTTCCGGGTTGAATAATAAGTTTTGCACCGGATTCAACTGTTACATCACCTTTAATATATATATTGCCTTTCCAGATGTTCGTTCCTTTAAGTATTATACCATCCTTAATAATCAGCACCTCATCGCATCCGGAAAAAAATAAAATAAATGTAATTATAATTAAATTTATTTTATTTTTTTTCATATAAAACCATCCTTATTTTTTATTAATTAAAATATATGACATGTTAACTATTATATTGTTAATACGAGCAATGTTACCTAAGTAATCAAGATGTACAGAACTGGTTTCGATGGATTCATGCAGTCCTTCCTGCAGGCGTTTAAAATGCGAAATCCGGAAATTATTATCCATCTGTATTATTTCACTTTTACGTTTAATGATTTCACCGGCGAGTTTTTGGTTGCCGGTGGCTATTGCATCCAGAATCATATCCATAGAATTTAAAACATATTTATACATAGCTTTTAGTTCAGATACACCTTCTTTTGAAAATTGCATACCGCTTTTTATTTTTTTTCTTGCGATATGCATAAGATTATTTACTATGATATCTCCAATATTTTCCAGTTCATTTACAACTGAAACAAGAACAATTTCCTGATGTGCCTGTTCGTGTGTTAATGTTTCAGAGGAAATGCGGGTAAGATAGCTGATAATTTTTCCCTGAAGATTATCAAGAATATCATCCTTTTTAATAATTTGATCAATAAGGTTTTCATCATCAGTTTCAAGTACTGTATAGGTATCCTGAAGCATCTCCTGAACAAATCCTGACATTCTCATGGTTTCCCTGAAAGCTTGTCCTAAAGCAATATCAGGAGTCTCAAGCACACTATCATTTAGAAAACGGGGATGTTCATCTGAATATATTTCGGTTTCGCCGGGAATTATGTGATTTAAAAATTTTTCCATGACGCTGATAAATGGCAGTATAATAATAGCCATTGAAATATTAAATAACGTATGGAAATTAGCAATACTATGTGCTGCATCAGATGCTGTATACAGAATTATAATCTCCCAGTAATCCATAAGCGGAATAAAAAGTAAAGCCCCAATTAATTTGATCAGGAGATTTGCTACTGCGACCCTTCTGCTTTCAGCTTTATATTGCTGAATTCCATACATAAATACCACAAGCGTTGAGCCTATATTCGCGCCGATTACAGCGGGTATGGCCGCACGAAAAAGATACGGGGATGGATTATGAAAGGATATTGCAAGAAAAATTCCTATAATTGCGGTACTACTGTGCAAAAGAGTTGTCATGACTGCGGAAATGATTAAACCATATAAAGGTTTATTAATAAAAAGATGAAGTATTTCTTCGTATTGACTAAAATAGGCAACAGAAGCAGTGTTTTGAGAAATAACTTTCATACCGAAAAATGCAAGCCCGATTCCGAAAATTATGCGGCCTAAATAAATAAATTTTTTCTGTTTGGATAAAAATAATATAAAAAAACCAATTGTCAGAATAAAAGCGGAATATTTTAAAATATTAAAGGCGAAAATTTGGACAAAAAGAGTATTTCCGATTCCTGCTCCAAGTATAAGACCAATAGCCTGATTCAGATTGATTAAAGCTGCATTGGTAAATCCCGTAATCATATATACTGCAGCTGATCCGCTTTGAAGCATAAATGTAATTGCTATCCCGACAAAAATTGATAGCCATTTATTTTTAGTAACAATGGAAATTATTACGCGAATTTTACTGCCTGCCAGATTTTTTAACCCATCATCGATAGTGTTTATTCCATATAAAAATATTGCAAGTCCGCCGATTATCTCAACAAAGAATAATATACTTTTTTCTATGGTTTCCTCAAGTCCTGCTGCTTTTATAGCCATAGGAAACGCTAATAATATTAGTACAAAAATAACTATTTTTGATATTCTTTTCATGTATTTACCCTGTTGTTAATTTTAGCAATGTAAAAATTTAACCACAGAGACCACAGAGAAACTATTAAATATTAGTGAACACAGGGAAATTATTAGTTTTTTTCTGTTTTCTCTGTGATTCATTTTTTTGTAGATGTAGAGAGTGTCAGAAATTCGCCGAAAATCCAGCCGTATGTATTATCGGATAAAAGAATTTTATACCAAAAGTCTTGTTTGTCATCTACAAGGAGTTGTTTGTTAGTTTTTGAAACTACTGGAAAATGGTCGTCCTTAAACACTTTACCGGTAATTTGAGTGCCAAGATCGAATTCATTTCTTATATGCACATTATTTGTATTCACTGTGCCTGTCAGATTTTCAACAGGTTCTTCAACGATTAAAAAATGGCCATAAACCCATGCTTTTTGTCCCTGATATTCAATCCTATACCAATAATCCTCCATATCCTGAATTTTTTCTTTAGTCTGTGTGCGTTCAAAAATAGAAATTTTTTCTCCTTTATAAAGATTCCCTAATGTTCGTGATGAAACATTTTTATCTTCTCTTACTCTAATTCCATTTTCCATTACTTTTCCTAAAAAGGTCAGTATCTTCTTTTCAGGTTTAGTTCCTGATGTTTCTTCAGCATGCAGAAATAGTACATTGGTTAGTAACAATAATAATACCAGTATTTTTTTCATTTAAAAATCTCCTTAAATTGTTATCATTCTTTCTTCTATCCGACTTTCCGGCATGCTTGAACTTTTTATAATCTCATCTTTTCCCTGATATGTGTATTTTACTTCTGCTGGTTCTCTTTTTTTTGTATAATAAATACATAGTTCGGAAGCTTCTTTAATTGTAATCATGTCACAGGAATCTGGGTCTTTAAGTTTTACAACAAAATTTTTATCTGTTAAGAGACATCCCCCGCCCGCGCAAAGATAATCATTTATTTTATGTTTTTCTGCCAGAGCTATTTGATCTTTTCGTCCGCGGCCTTCTATTGCTAAAAGTTGTTTACGGTCAACTATCCCTTCTTGTTCGGGTATAGTAGGGGCTAGAAGTTTTGCAGAAAGCGGACGCAGAATAAGTCCTTTTAATCCTGTTTCACGGTCAATTATAGCTAAAGCGTCTTTACGCTGGGATTTAGGTCTCTGTCCTAAAACCTCTCCTGTTATTAAAAAATTTGCTCCTGATTCATCCATATACTTTTTTGCTTTATTTAACATGAAAATTCTACAGTCAATGCATGGATTCAAATTTTTGCCGTATCCAAAGCGCGGATATTTAATTACTTCAATATATTCCAATCCTGTCGAAAACATTTTAAGAGGTATATTGAGTACTTGACTCATATGTTTTGCCTCATGCCTGCATCCATCTTTTCGATCACATGTGCAAAAAGGCGACATGAAATTTACCGCTTCTATTTCTATTCCTTGATCAAGTAAAATTTTTATTGCAATAGTACTGTCAAGTCCGCCTGATAAAAGTGCAATAGCTTTCTTTTTATTCATTTAATAATATCCCTTAAACCTTCATTTTTTATTTTTAAGCCGTTCTATAATACCTTTTGTAATTTGAGCATCTTTGCTCCTGTTGTCATAGAGCATGGATTTCTCAAGTAAGCCGACAGCTACATCCCTTAAACCCAGAAATTCATAAGCCTGTGCCAAATTTCTATAAACATTATATGTTGAAGCCTCAAATTCATGTCCATATACATATACCGAACTTATTTCCCTTACTCTATTATCTTTTGAAACTTCTCCCTCCCTGAATTGCTGGCGATATACATAGTAATTGAATACATCCCGGCCTACAATCCTTGGAGGATTAGGTTCAGATGAAATTTTGGCAATAATACCTGTCTCTTTCTGGGGATATTTCTGTGTTTCCTCTCTTGTACGGAAATTACTGAAATACATCGGTCTATTTGGATTTTTTAAAATAATAGACTGTGTTGCCAGATCGGCAATAAGATACAGATTGTAAGCGTCATATCCGGCTAATCTTGGATATTCCGCATTAAAGCCGGGATTATTAATCCTTTCCTGTTTACTGTGCCATGGAAGCGATAGTAATCGCTGATGAACTACTACTGCATCTTTTCGTCTTCCTTCAACTTTTGTAAGATACCATAGAGGGAAAGTATCCTGCGCCAGAAATGTAAAGATTACACCATTTCTCTCCACAGAGCGCAGCATATTGCTGCCATAATCATATGCAAAATAATGTTTAGCCTGATTATGGGTAGCCAATCCAAAATTATAAGGCACTATAGGTAAAAGTAAGATAGAAGTGATAAGCATAAATGCAGTAATTCTTTTAGCTGTTGTCATTTCTTTTAAAATATTTTTTACCATATCCGCAATATAAGTAAATCCTATCCCCATCCAGATTATAATTATCATATGCACAGGAATATAAAAGGTCTGCAGTAAAAGAGGCAGTTCATATGGGACAGGCGGATCGGTAATAAAAAGAAAACCAAGAGCGTATGAAACAAAAGTACACGAAAGAAATACAAAATGTTTAATATTAAGTTTGAATTGTCTCCATATTCCTAATAACACCGGTGTTATTGGAAATATTATAAGGAAAGCGAATGACATAAATTGTCTTTTCATATCTCCTGACGACGGATTTATCATTGTAAATTGGTCCACTATATCAAAAAAAGCTATTTTTTTTAGAAATTGCGGTAAGTTTGAAATAAGACCTGGGACCCCGCCATATTGCTTTCTTAAAAATACATCTTTAAATCCCTGCCATGTTTCAGGATCTCCCCAGTCTACCAGCGGATTTCTTAATGATCTGACCGGCAGATAGAAATAAACCATAAATCCAAGACACCACATAAATAGCAGGATTGCGCTGTTTTTAATTGTAACCGCAGCATTTTCCCCGCTTGTAGGATCCAGCAGCAGTTTATGATCATTAATCAGAATAAAATAAAAATATGCAACTACAAACAGGACTGCAGTATGATGCACCCCTATACATAGACCATATAGCATTGAAAAAGCATAAAGGTATCCCATGCGCTTGAGGCTGTACTTTTCATAAATATCGCTGTAGGGTTCCCTAAGACTTTTTTCCCATTTTAATAACATGAAAATTTGAAAAACAGTAAAAAAAGTGCCCATGGAATAAACTTCATCTACGATAGACAAATCCCAGAGTACATTCGAAAATGCAAAAAATAAAGCAGCACATGCGGCCGCAAAAACAGAGGTCCGGGCATTGGAATTCTCCAGCAGAAGCAAAATAATAAAATATACAAAAACAACTACTCCGGCTCCGCAAAAAGCAGAAAGTAAAATAACCCTGAATGCTATACTGGAAATAGGAAAAAGTGAAGCAATTTTACCTATTAAAGTATATAAAGGATATCCCGGCGGATGAGCATCTCCCAGAACATAGCTTATTGTAACAAATTCACCGCTGTCTTCAAAACTTATTGTCGGAGATAGTGTTTTTAAATAACCCGCCATAGCAATTAAAAAAATCAATATAGCGATCATATATTTTTTTTCTTGATAACTAAATTTTTCTCCGTTGAAAAAATCTTTAATCATAATAATATCCTTTCCTCTATTTTCACTGGCATTTTTTTTCTTTTTTAAATAAATATATATACATCCCTGAAGCTATGATAATAAGAATAAATGACATAATTTGTGAGGTAGATAGATATCCCCATAAACCTCTCTCAATATCACCTCGTGTGCTTTCAGTAAAAATTCTACCTATTCCATATAAAATTAAGTAAAGTAAAAATATCTGTCCGGTGAATTTTTTCTTTTTTGTGTAAAACCATAAAAAAATAAAAATACAGATATCTATCATGGCTTCATATATCTGAGATGGATGAATTTTATGATTATTTCCATAAAGATATGCCGCAAGGCTATCATCAGGAAAAGTTATTCCCCACGGAAGTTGTGTCTGTTTTCCGTAACAACACCCGCGGAAAAAACAGCCTATACGCCCAAATCCTTGCCCCAGAGCTATTCCCGGAGCAAGTATATCTGCTATTTTAAAGAGGGGAAGTTTATTCTTATTTGTATACCATACACTTATAAGAATTCCGGCTATAAGTCCTCCGTAAAATACCAGCCCGCCTTTATAAATTTGCAGCATTTCAAAAGGATTTTCAATATAGTATGAAAAATTTAAAATTATATAAAAAATTCTTGCGCCTATAATAGAAAAAATAATTATCCATAAACAAATATCAAGAATTATATCCTCGGAGATATTTTCCTTTTTTGCGATCTTAGCAGAAGAAATAAGCGCTCCCAAAAAACCAAGCGCTACAAAAAGACCGTATGTATATATAAAAAAAGGGCCTATCTCAATTCCAAAAATATTTAGAGGTCCAAATTTTAAAATTATCGGGTACATAGTTTATAATACCATTATCCTTCCACCGATTCCTTCACTTCATTACTGTTGATTTTATTTCCATTGTTAAACATGTCCAGTAATAATAATCCCATACCTATACATATCGCAATATCTGCCACATTAAATATAGGCCATATCCGGAGGTCAAAAAAATCAACTACTTTTTGGTACATTATCCGATCTATAAGATTTCCTATTGCTCCGCCCAAAATAATTGCAAGTGCGGTTCTAACAAGTAAATTATTAGAACCTAAAAAATAAAAAAAAATTAGTAATATTATAGCTGTTATTGATACAATAATGAAAAAAGCGGTTTTATCCTGGAACATACCAAAGGCGCCTCCGCTATTTTGGATATAAGTAATATGAAATATCCCGGGGATAATAGGAATTGATTCACCGGAGAACATATTATTTTTAATATAATACTTTGTAATCTGGTCTATTAAAACTATTATACCTGCTATTAAGGAAAGTAACATTTTTTTCTTTCTATATTTGATTTATTATTTCACTGCATCTCGGACAAAGTGCTTTATCTTCTTCTGATGTCTCGGTTTTTTCATAATATTTCCAGCATCGGCCGCATTTATTCCCGGATGCTTTTTCTGCTATTACCGTGTACCCATATGTTTTATCTTCTTCTGCCACATTTTTCAGAGAATCTTTTTCAAGCGTAACACTGGTGACAATAAGAAAGTCCATTAGATCGTCTTTTAAATCAATTAGCAGTTGATAAAGATTTTCATCGAAAATTTTTATTATAACATGGCTTTCAAGTGAATGTCCGATAATTTTATTCTTTCGCGCCTGTTCAAGAGCAATATTTACTCTGATTTTTAAAGCAAATATTTTTTCCCATCTTTTCTCCGCTTCATCGTTTAGAATATATTTTTCTTCAGGATGAGGGAAAAAAGTAAGATGTACACTTTCTTCTATAT